>DASYSS010000022.1 GCA_036003045.1 Gemmatimonadaceae bacterium | reverse complement strand
GCCTTCACGAGCATCGACGTGACGTCGAGGTCGATGTCGCCGGTGATCGACTCGGCCTCGACGTGCTCGGCGTCGCCGGCAAGACGAATCGCGCCGGACACCGAGTAGAACCATCCGCCGACGCCTTCGGCGGTGATCGTCGCATCGACCGTCTTGATGGAAACGCCGGCGCGGCGAGGTACGTAGATCACCAGGTCCGATGGACCGACGTCGCCGTGGGGCCCTCTCGGCTCGACGCCGAGCTTGTACGCCGATTTGTCGCGCCCGCGCGCGAAGAAGAAATTGCCGTTCGACGCGACGCGGCCGCGCGCCACGATCGAGTCGCGATCCCAGCCGATCAGCCGCGCGGAGCCCGAGGGAACCCAGATCTTGACGCCGACGTCTGGCGTGGCCGGACGCGCGCCGAGAATCCTCGGCGTACGGGCGGGCCCGGTTTGAGCGCGTGCGTCGCCGGCGATGGAGGCGGCGAGGCATGCGATGAGCGTCATGAACTGCACTCGGCGTGTCATCGTCAGCTCGCGTTGGGGATTTTTTTCAGCACGTCCACCTTCTGACGGTACGACGACGCCAGCATCGCTCGCAGCGCGGGATTCCTCGGGTCGTGCGCGACCGCCGCCTGAAGCTCGGCGATCGCGAGATCGACCGTCTTCAAATCGTCGTCGATCGCCTCGCGCGCCGCGGGCGAAAGCTGGGCGCGTTGCAGTTGGAGATCGTCCATCAGCCTGTCCGCCTCTTCGCGGTAGCTCTCCACCGAATCGTTCGCGAAGCGGAGCGTGCTGTCGGCCGCGACTGCGCTCGCTCCAGTCGCGGCGACCGAACCGACGACCCGGGGAACGATCTGGATCACGGTGAGCGCCGTGATTGCCGCGACGGATGCGGCGACTCCGATCACCCACGGATCGACACGCAGCCGCCACCTCCTCGCCGCCGTCTCGTCGGAGTCGAGCGCAACCACCTTCGTGCTCTCGATCTGCCGACGGATTTCAGGCCACAGGCCTTCGACAACAGGCGCCAGCGTCGCCGCCGATCCGGATAGTCTCTTGTCGTCGATTCGATTCATGAGCGCGGTAAGGCGGGCGACGTCGGCCGCACACTCTCGGCACTCGCCGAGGTGCGCGTCGACGCGCGCGCGACTGACGGCGTCCAACGTGCCGTCCGCAGCACACTGCCGCTCGTCCTCGGATAAGTGGTTGGCGGAGGGATTCGTCATGGGGCAAGAATCGAAAGCAGGGCGCGTCGGGCGCGCCACAGTTGAGCGCGAGCCGTCCCCGCGGCGATGCCGGTCATGTCGGCGATCTCGTCGTGGGAGTAGCCGCACAGATCGTGGAGGACGAACACGGTGCGCGCGCCGTTCGGGAGCTGACCGATCGCCGCGTCGAGGTCTATTCGATCGTCGGCGCCGAGGTTAGACCCGGCGGTACGCGGCGCGGGGAGATCGTCGGTGAGCGAGGTGAGCTCGCGCCGACGATCGGCGCGGAATCGATTGAGCACGACGTTGACCGCGAGCCGGTGCAGCCACGTTCCGATGGCGCTGTCACCGCGAAACGACGGCAGCCGCTCCCACGCCCGAACGAACGCGTCCTGCGTCAGCTCGCGCGCCTCGCGCTCGTCGCGAGTCATGCGGTGACAGAGCAGGTAGATCGCGGGCGCGTGCGCTCGGTACAATGTCTCGAACGCGGCAACGTCGCCCGACTGCGCGCGACGGACGACGTCGTCGAGAGCGACGGCGCCGTCCAAGCGCGAAGCCATTCCGGGCGATTCGGTCGTCACGCGGCGGGCGGTAGCGCGCATCTGCGCGTCACCGTTTGGAGATCTCGGCCAGCGTGGAATCGATTTCCCGCTGCGCCACTTGGCGAGGCAACACGTCGTCGTGCACGCGTTCCGTCGGAATGCGGACAGACGCCACGTTCCCTTGGCGGTCCAGCGTGAGCAGCGCCGACGTGGTCATCAGCGAGACGCGCAGGACCCATGCGCCCTCGGCCGGCCACGAACGGCGGACCGAGAAGACTCCCGGACGGTTGGTCGTGCCGAATTCGAGCGGGACCGTCTGGCGTTTTCCGTCCACGAGACCGTAGGCGGTCCCCGTCATGTCCGAGACGTTCGGCACGCCCTCGCGGAGCATCGTGCGGACGTAGAACGCCACGCCGCGCGAGGCCGGATCCCAGGGATTTACCGGCGACTCGATCGAGAGCCACGGCGGCCATTTGACGACTCGGGTCGGCGACGGTGCCGCCGCTGCCAGCGAGAGCAGCGCGGTCGCGAATACGGGGACGAGCGCACGACGTAGCATGGAACCTCCTTTCGGTTGTGGCCAGGACGCCTTCAACCGATTGGATGCTGCGAATCCCCGATCTGCTTACCGGCAGCCGCTCGGCGACCAAGCGTTACGTTGGCGGTGGGTCTTCGAGGGCCGTGGACTCGCTGTATCCGCCCAAATGCTCGAGCTCGTCCGGGATGCCCAAGTCGCCGAGTTCCTCGAAGCAGTCGTCGTCATCGAGATCCTCGAGATCATCGAGCTGTCGTTCGGCGTCGGTGTCCACGGTGTCGGCGGCCAACGGCGCCGCTTGGGAGAAAGTCGTGTCGTGCATGTGCCCATCCGGTTGGAGAGGATGGAACGATCGACCGCGCGCCCTCCGCTCGTAGCACCGGAACGCTGCGAGCCATCCCTTTTCGTTGCGCGAGTCTTTGCCCACGAGCGCCTTACCAAGCGCTCGGCGCGCCGGGTAGCTTGGAAACGAGCACGGCGCGAATCGGGGCCACACCGCGCCGTTCGCCGTTGACCCCCCCACGAGATCCATGACATGAGAGCCAGAATGTCGAACTTTTTGATCGGAGCGGCGCGACGAGCCGCCATCGCAGTTGCCCTATTCGCGCTTCCGGCGATTGGTCAGACCGACCCACGCGTGGGTCTCAAGGCCGGATGGTGGGACGCTCAGCAGGCCGCGCGCAACATGGAGCTGCTCGGCAGCGGCAAGAAGGCCGAAGGGTTTTACAACCCCTCGGACCCCGGAGACTTTGGGTTCTTGAACGGCGACCTCGCGTTCAAGGGGAACATCATCGTTCAAGGCGGCTTCCACGGCTTCCAGGTGTGGGACGTCTCCGACGCGCACAACCCCCGGTTGCGCAGCACGTTCGTCTGCCCCGGCGGCCAGGGCGATCCGACTCTCTATGGAAATCTGCTGTTCTTCTCCGTCGAGGAGACGCGCGGGCGCCTCGACTGCGGCGGCCAGGGCGTGACGGACACGGTGAGCAAAGAGCGATTCCGTGGCGTGCGGATCTTCGACGTCAAGGACATCGATCATCCCAAGCAGGTCGCGGCCGTGCAGACTTGCCGAGGATCGCACACGCACACGCTCGTCGTCGATCCCAAAGACACGAAGAACGTCTACATCTATGTGTCGGGCACGGCCGGCGTGCGGTCGCCCAACGAGCTCACGGGCTGCTCGCCGCTTCCTCCTGAACAGGACAAGAACACGTCGCGGTTCAGAATCGACGTCATTCAGGTGCCACTCGACCATCCGGAAAACGCGAAGGTCGTGAGCAACCCGCGCATCTTCGCCGACGCGGAGGGGAACGTCGCCGGTTTATGGAAGGGCGGCACGCACGGTGAAGGGACGCAGGCCACGAGCGTCACCGACCAGTGCCACGACATCACGGTCTATTCGGCCGTCGGCATGGCGGCGGGCGCGTGCTCGGGCAACGGCATCCTGCTCGACATTCGCGACGTCGTGCATCCGAAGCGGCTCGACGCGGTCGCGGATCCGAATTTCGCCTATTGGCACTCCGCCACGTTCAGCAACGACGGCAAGAAGGTACTGTTCAGCGACGAGTGGGGCGGCGGCGTGCAGCCGAAGTGCCGAGCGACCGACAACCCGAAGTGGGGCGCGGACGCGATCTTCACGATCGCCAACGGCAAGATGACGCAGCGCGGCTACTTCAAGATGCCCGCGCCGCAGACCGACCAGGAGAACTGCGTCGCGCACAACGGGTCGCTCGTTCCGGTTCCGGGACGCGACATCCTCGTCCAAGGCTGGTATCAAGGCGGGCTCTCGGTGTTCGACTTCACCGATCCGTCGAACCCGAAGGAGATCGCGTTCTTCGACCGCGGCCCGATGGATTCCACAAAGCTCTACCTGAGCGGCTTCTGGGCCGGCTACTGGTACAACGGCTTGATCTACGGATCGGAGATTGGCCGCGGCATCGACGTTCTCGAGCTCAAGCCGAGCGAGTTCCTCTCGCAGAACGAGATCGACGCCGCCAAGCTGATTCATGTCGACCTGCTCAACGTCCAGAACCAGCAGCGCTACACGTTCCCGCCGAGCTTCACCGTTCCGCGCGCGTATCTGGATCAACTCGCGCGCAACAACGGCCTCGCCGCCGACCGGATCACCGCCGCGCGCGACGCGCTCGCCAAAGCGGAATCAATGAAGGGCGCCGCTCAGCACACCGCGCTCACGCGGCTGGCATCCGCGCTCGACGGCGATACGAAGTCGGCGTCGGATGCGGCCAAGGTTCGCATGCTGGCGGAATCGGTACATCAGCTAGCCGACTCCAAGCGTTAGTAAGCGCCGACCGCAGTACGAGAAAACAACCTTCTCGTTTTTCTCCAACGACACCTTGGAGAAACCACGCATGTCCGCAACCGCTTCGCCCACCGGGGCCGCTCCCGTTCGATGGGGAATCCTCGGCGCGGCGAACATCGCGATGACCAAGGTGATCCCGGCCATTCAGGGCACCAGACACTCGCGAGTCGTTGCCGTCGCGTCTCGAGACGCGGCGAAGGCGCGCTCGGCCGCGGCGGCGCTCGGAATCCCGAGAGCGTACGGATCGTACGACGAGCTGATCGACGACGACGAAATCGACGCCATCTACAACCCGCTGCCGAACCATTTGCACGTGGCCTGGTCCATTCGCGCGGCGGACGCTGGCAAGCATGTCCTCTGCGAAAAGCCGATCGCGATGTCGGCCGACGAAGCGTGCGCGCTGCGCGCGGCCCGCGATCGAACCGGGGTTGTGATCGCCGAGGCGTTCATGGTGCGCGGCCATCCGCAGTGGCTCGAGGCGAAGCGGTTGGTCGAGTCGGGGACTATCGGCGAGCTGCGTCTCGTGAGCGGACATTTCAGCTACTTTCGGCGCGACCCGGCCGACGTGCGGAGCCGCGTGGAGTACGGCGGCGGCGCGTTGCTGGACATCGGCTGCTATCCCATCACGATGTCGCGCTGGCTCTTCGGCGCCGAGCCGGTGGAAGTGGTGGGACAGATCGAGCGCGATCCGGACATGAAGGTCGACCGGCTCGCGTCGGCGCTGCTGCGGTTTCCCAACGGGCAGGCGACGTTCGCCTGCGCCGGGCAGCTCGTTCCGTATCAGAAGATGCTCGTCTATGGAACGACGGGCAGGATCGAAGTCGAGATTCCGTTCAACGCGCCGGCCGATCGGCGGTGCCGCGTTTTCGTCGACGACGGAAGTCAGCTCGGTGGGCTCGCCGCGCGGCCGATCGACTTCGATGCCGTAGATCAATACGCGCTTCAGGCCGACCGCTTCGTCGACGCCATCCGCGGCGCCAGCGAGCCGCTCGTGTCGATCGATGACGCGATCGCGAACATGGCCGTCATCGACGCGCTGTTCCGGTCGGCGGAGACGAGAACGTGGGAGACACCCGCGAAGCTCTGACACGACGACGCTCGCGCGGCGGTGTGCCAACCGCTAGAATCCGGCGACGTTTCACCACCGGGGAGGCCGCGATCCATGTCGGAGTTTTCGCGCAGACAATTCGTGGCGCTCGCGGGATCCGCCGCGGCCGGAGTGTGGCTCGCGGCGACGCGAAGCGAGATCCTCGCCGCCGGACTTCACGCGATGCAGGCGTCGAAGTTCGAGGCGCTGACACCGGACGACGCGATGGAGATCGACGCCGCCGCCGCGCAGATCGTGCCGACCGACTCGACGCCGGGCGCGCGTGAGGCACGTGTCGTCTACTTCATCGACAAGGCGATCTCCACCTGGGCCAAAGACCAGAAGCAGGCGATGGTGTCGGCCGCGAAGGAGCTGAGGTCTCGCGCCGCGAAGGCGCAGCGGGGGGCGAAGTCGTTCGCCTCGCTCCCGTCGGACAAGCAGATCGCCGTCCTGACCGCGATGGAGAAAGAGAAGCCGCAATTCTTCAACGCGATCCGCTACGGCACGATCGCCGGCATGCTCGCGAACCCCGAGTGGGGCGGGAATTATCAAAAGATGGGCTGGCGCTGGATCGGCTTCGACGACCGGTTCTCGTGGGGACCGCCCTTCGGCTGGTACGACCAGAATGCCTGACCACACGCATCCGCGGCTCGCGCCGCTCCAGCAAACGACAGTGAAATACCGGCCCGACGACGAGGTCGATTTCGTCATCGTCGGATCGGGCGCCGCGGGCGGCGTCGTCGCGAAGGAGCTTTCGACAGCCGGATTCCGCGTCGTCGTGCTCGAGCAGGGTCCGTGGCGGACGGAGCGCGATTTCGTCCACGACGAGATCAAGATCTTCCAGCAGAGCGCGCTGTCCAACGACTGGAACGTCTCGCCGACCACTTTCCGCAAGACAGAAAAGGACAAGGCACAGAAGCAGCCCGCGCTCGTGTACGCCCGCGGCGTCGGCGGCACGAGCGTGCACTTCTCGGCGAATTTCTGGCGCTTCAAGGAGATCGACTTCAAGGAAGCGAGCGTGAAAGGCACGCTGGCCGGCACCGGTTTCGCCGACTGGCCGATCACCTATCAGGATCTCGAGCCGTACTACACGAAGGTCGATTGGGAAGTCGGCGTCGCGGGAGCGCCCGGACCGTTCGACCCGCCGCGATCGCGACCGTATCCCATGCCGCCGCATCCGCCGAAATCGACAGGTGTGTTGCTCGAGCGCGGCGCGAAGAAGCTGGGCTACAAGCCCTTCCCCGCTCCGATGGCGATCGCGTCGAAGCCGTTCGACGGACGATCACAATGCGTGCAGTGCGGATTCTGCGAGGGCTTTGGCTGTGAGGTTCGCGCGAAATCCAGCTCGCTCGTCTCCGTCATCCCGAAGGCAGTCGCATCGGGCCGCTGTGAGATCCGCCCCAATTCCTACGCGCGCAAAATCGAGACTGACGCGAAGGGCCGCGCGACCGGCGTGAAGTACTTCGACGCGGACAAGAAGGAAGCTTTCCAGCGCGCGAAGGCGGTGGTCGTCTGCGCGAACGGCGCCGAGACGCCGCGGTTGTTGCTCAACTCCGCGTCGAATCTCTTTCCGCACGGACTCGCCAACTCGAGTGGCGTAGTCGGCAAGTATCTCATGCCGAACGGCGCCGGCCTCGCGCTCGGCGTGTTCGATCACGAGGTCAACGGGTTCAAGGGAATCGTCGCGACGCGCGTCGTGTGGGATCTGTACGAGCTCGACCCCAAACTCGGCTTGGTCGGCGGCGGCGGCTTCGACTATCGATTCGACGCCACGCCGATCCAATTCGCGAGCGACATCGGCATTCCGCCCAAGGCGCCGCGCTGGGGCAAAGCGTACAAGCGCTGGATCGCCCAGACGTATACGCGTTCGGTCATCTGTTTCGGCCACACGACGTCGCTGCCCGTCGCGACGAACAGCATCTCGCTCGACCCGACGGTGAAGGACGCGTGGGGCGTACCGGCGATCCGAATGACGTACGCGGATCATCCGCAGGACCTCAAGCTCTACAAGTATTTCGCGCAGCGGAGCGAAGAGCTCTTGCACGCGTCGGGCGCGGCGCAGACGTGGCAGCTGCCGGTCGACAGCCAGGAGTTCGCCGTCCATCTCCTGGGTACATGCCGCATGGGCAACGACCCCAAGACGTCGGTCGTGGACAAGTACAACCGCGCGCACGACGTGAGGAATCTCTTCGTCGTCGACGGGTCGAGCCTCGTGACGAGCGGCCGCGGGCAGCCGACGATGACGATTCAGGCGCTGGCGTTCCGCGCGGGCGACAACATCGCGCAGTTCGCCAAGCGCCGAGAGATCTAGCCGCCGAGTCCGGAGTGCGGGGTGCGAAGATGCGCGATCAACGCGGCGCGCGCGGAATGGGCGCGTCGCGCATCGCCGCCTGGTAGGCGAACGTCGCGAACACCGTCGCCGCCTGCGCGACTTCCTCGGGCGTCATGCGCTCCATCGTGTCCATGTTCGTGTGGTGGATGCGCACGTCGTACGTCGAGAACTCCTGCACGGGATTGAAGCCGGGCACGCCTTCGGCGATGAAGCTCAAGTGGTCGGTGTTGCCGATGCCCGCGCGGAGGTTTCGCTTCGCGCCTACGTCTTTGAACGGCTCGAGCCACTGGTCGAAGATCGCTTTCGCGGCGTCGTTGCCCTGCGTGTAAAAGCCGTACACGCGGCCGTAGCCCGGATCGATGTTGAAGTACACGTCGAACTTGTCGCGCGCGGCCTTGTTCGCGTCGCCGGCGAGGTGTCGCGCGACCCACGCTTTCGAGCCGTAGAGTCCTTCCTCTTCGCCGCCCCAGAGCGCGACGCGGATCGTGCGGCGCGGCTTTGCGCCGACGGTTTTGAGGATGCGCATCGCCTCGAGCACGGTCGCCGCTCCGTCGGCGTTGTCGGTCGCGCCGGTGGCCGACGCCCAAGAGTCGAGGTGCGCGCCGATCATGACGATCTCGTCTTTGAGAGCCGGGTCAGACCCCGGCAGCTCGGCGATGATGTTGTAGCCGCTCGTGTCGGCCGTGAAATACTTCGCGTCTATCTGAACGCGTACCCGTACGGGCACGTGATCCTGGAGCAGTCGAACGAGGTTGTTGTAGTGCTCCCCCGCGACGATGACCGACGGCACCGCGTTCGCGCCGACGTCGCGCGCCTGCACGAAGATCGTGCCGTGCTCGCCGCGGCTCGGCTTGAGCACCGCACCGACGCCGGCGTCGTGCAGAATCGTCTGGATTTTTTGAGCTTCACTCGGTCCGCCACCGCGGCCGCCGCCGCCCGCCCGCCCGCCGCCGATCGGCGGCGCCGGTGTGTAGACGTCTCCGGTTGGACCGAACGGATCGACTCGGTCTTCACGGATGAAGTTCGTCATCATCGGCTGCGCGAGGACGATCGCGCCTTTGAGGACGCCGCGCATTTTCTCGAGCGAATCGGAGGAGATGCCCGCGATGAAAACCGGCGTGCCGGCGATCTCACCCTTCGTCGGCGCCGACCACGCGTCCGGATAGCCGATCATCGGCGCGAAACGCGGCGACGTCATCTCGAGCGTGTACTTCTCCAGCTCCCAGCCGCGACCGAAGGGCCAGGACTCCATGTGCACGTCAGCGAGTCCCCACGAAGACAGATGATCGCGCGCCCAGGTCGCCGCGCGCGTGAACGCGGGAGACGCGGTGAGTCGCGGGCCGATGACCGTCGCGAGGGTGTCGACCATCGACCAAGCGCGCGAGTGGTTCAGACCCTCGTCACGAATCTTCGCGAGGACGGGGTCGGGTTGCTGCTGAAGGGCAACGAGGAGGAGGAGCATCGGGCGAATTAGCCGAGGAGCGAAGGAGCTGAACGGCACGAGAGCCGAACAGCGAGGGAACCAAAAAGCCGAAGCGCCAAGCAGCAAAGAGCCAAAAGCGATAAGAAACGAAACAGCGAGAAGCGCCCGAGTGGAAGTTCGGCGGCCTCTCCGCCCCCGGAGTTGCTAAGTCGTGTTACAGCTTCGTCGCGGCGCTAAAGATCCGCGAGATCTCGCTTGCACGCTCCCGAAACGAACGTTAGGATAGGCGCCCACACCCGGTGGCGTTTCCTCTCCGGCACTCGTCTTTTGGGTACGCGCCCGGGTCGTTCATCCCCCTGATCGACACCTTCCTTTCCTCGCCCGATGATGGGCGGCGGGTTCCTAGGGTATGCGGCGCGCAGCCTTTCCCGTCCTCTCGCTTGCTCTCGTGTTCTGCCTCAGTCACGCGTACGACACGACCGACTCGAGTTTCGGAGAGGTCCGTGCGCGACATCGCGACAGTGCGTCCGGAACGGTGGGCACCGGAACGCACCACACGTCGATACGACCCGCGTCCTTCAGCCTCTCGGACGGCGGGCTCGCCGACGTGCGGCGACGCGTGCGCGACGAACAGGCGGGCACGTACATCGCCGACATCCTGCTCGAGCGTGACTCGGCACTCGCGCGATGGCCGGACAGAAAGGGCGTGCCGCTCACTGTCTGGATTCAGCCGGCGTCAAACGTCCACGACTTCTCGCCGTCGTTCGTGGCCCGCGTACGCGCCGCGTTCGAGGAGTGGGATTCGCTTCATCTGCCGGTGCATTTCACCTTCGTCGACGACTCCTGCGACGCCGACGTTCACGTCAATTGGATCGACCGCTTCCACGAACCGATCAGCGGCCGCACTCGCTGGGCGCGCGACGACTCGTGGACGATCACCGACGCGAACATCACGCTCGCCGTCCACCACAACCAGGGCGAGCTGCTCGAGGACGACGCGATGCAGGCCATGGCCCTGCACGAGATCGGGCATCTCCTCGGCCTCGACCACACGGGGGACACGACGAGCATCATGGCACCGCGAGTTCGCGTGCGTTCGTTGTCCGGGGCTGATCGCGCGACCATCCGCCTCCTCTACGCGCTGCCGGCCGGCCCTCTCAAGTAGTCGGTTCCATGCGGCGCGCTGACGCGACGTTGTACGCCATCGTCGCGGGCTTCGGCGCGTTCGTCGTCATGCAGGTCGTCGACCGCCAGGCGAGCATCCCTCCCGATCCTATTGTTGAGATCGCTGAGGATACGCTGGGCTACACGACCTTTCCCAAACGGCGGCGTCCCGAGCACGTCACGGAGCCGAGCGACGAGCAACGCGCGGACGTGGCGTCGTCCATCGTTCCGGCGACCGGCGCGCCAGTCAAACGGGACGACGCCGACATTCGCGCGCGCATCGACGCCGCGAGCGACACGTACATCGGCGACATGCTCGTCGATCTCGGCGGCAAGCTCGTCCGTTGGCCGGACCACCGCGATCGCGCGCTTCGCATCTGGGTGCAATCGGGGTCCGACATCCGCGATTGGGATCTTCGCTACGCACAGGCGGCGCGCGACGCGTTCGCTGAGTGGTCGTCCGACGATCTGCCGATGCGCTTCGATTTCGTCATCGACTCGGCGACGTCCGACGTGCACATCTCGTGGATCGACCGCTTCCCGCCATCGGACGGAATGCGGGTGGGGTTCACCAAGCGCACGACCGACGGGAACGGTTGGATCGTGAACGCCGACATCGTGGTGGCCGTGCACGACAGCGCGGGTACGATGATCCGTCCTTGGGACGTCGCCGGCATCGTGCGGCACGAGGCCGGCCACGCGCTGGGGCTCGGCCACTCACGAGACTCCCACACGAAGATGTTCCCGACGGAGATGATGCACGAGATCATGCCGCCGGACCGCTCGACGTTGCGACTGGTCTATCAGCTGCCGCCGGGCACGGTGAAATAGCTCAGGGCGAAGCCCAGGAGAGGACGAGTTTCTTCGTCTTCTCCTGACGCGAGACCTGGAGCGCCAGTGAGCGGTCGGCGAAGTGACGGATGACGAGATCGCGCAGCTCCCCGACGGTGGTCACCGAATCGTCGTTCGCCGTGATGATCACGTCGCCGATGCGCAGTCCAGAGCGAAACGCGGGCGACCCCTCAGGCACGTTGGTGACCAGAACGCCTTTTGGCAGGTTGCGGGCTTGCGCAAGCTCCTCGTTCACGCTCGTGAGGCCGGCGCCGAACAGCCCGTTGGGCGAGAAGAAGATCATTTTTTCCAGCGGCATCCGCATGGCGATGTCGCCTAGCGCCGGGCCACCGCGGCGTCCTGGCCCGGCAAACGTACGAAACTGGACCTGACCGCCGCTGTCGCCGCTCATCACGATGGTACCCGGTGGCGTCGGCGCTTCGAACCACACTTGTTTCTCCATCTCCATCCGCCGCCGCAGCACGGGTTCCGGAGCAACGGCGACGACGAGGGAATACTGCTTCACTTCGTTCCCGCGTCGCACGCTCAGGTCCACGCGCTTCTTCGGCGCGAACAAATCGCGGAGATTGAATTCGTGTGCGATCAAATCGGTGCCGTTGTACGCCACGAGCACGTCGCCGGGCCTTATTCCCGCACGCTCCGCCGGCGACCCAGGATCCACCGACAGGACGTCCTGATATCCGAAGTAGCGAACGCGCCGTGCTCCGGTGCTGTCCATCGCGCCCTGGGCCGCCGGGCCCTGCGTGTTGAGACCGACCCAACCCTGATCCGTTTTGAACGCTGCTCGAAGCGTGATGGTTCGGACCGGCTTGTGCCCGAATTGCGGCGGCAGCGGCATGGTCAGAGAATCGAGCATGGCGGCGGCCTTCTTCCACGCCGGGCTGCCGTAGTCCTCGTGAGCAATCCGCCCGGCGATGATCAGGATCGAGTCCATGCGGCCGGGCAGCACGATGAGGCGGGTTACCGTCATCGTGTCGCGGCGCACGGTGGTGTCACGGCGCACGGTAACGACCTGCGCCGGCGCCAGCCCGGCGAGGGAGATCATGGCGGCGGCGCCGCCGAAAGCTTTAGCAAGGTTCTTCGACATCGAAACTCTATCGGTCACTGTTCGTGCGTGTGGGTCAGTAACTCATGACGCGCATGCTAGCCGGCGCGGACGTATTGATCATGCGGAGCGTCGCCTCGCGCTGTCCGACCGTCGTCAGGTAGTAGCCGTTGATGACGGGATCGTACGGTGCCTTGGAGAGCGCCTGGTTCAGCACACGCTGCGTGCCATCCAGCGCGGCCAGACGCGTACGCATGGCCGCCGAGCCTTCGATCACGCGGCTCGCCGTGTCGTTCTGGGCGAGATACGCGGTGGCATTCTGGTAGACGATCTGGGACTGCGTCTGCGCGGCGCGAGCTTCGTCGAGCGACTTGAAGCGAGGCGTGGTATCGGCGGCCGCAATGCGGCCTGTTGCCGGCGTCGCCCCGGTCGTCAATGACACGTTGGCCGAAGCGCGGCCGGCAACCACTCCGCCCGCGACGAGCACCGCCGCCGCGGCGGCCTGGAACCATCCGAACCGCCGAGGCCGAGCGCGGGAGACGAGCCCGCGTCCGGAATCGATGACGCCGTCCGCGAGAAGCGCCGGTCTCAGGGACTCCCACGTGGTGAGCGGCGCTCCGATGCTGCGGGCATTGCCCGCGGCGAGCTTGTCGAGCGCGCGATAGGCGGCGCGCTCACGCGTACAGTCGGCGCAGCCCGCGAGATGGGCGAGCTCCGCCGCCGTCGGCGGATCGTCGACCAGCGCCGAGAGGCGCTCAGGTGACAGGTGAGGCATGATCGGCTTCCTTGCTCAATAATCTGATATCTCTAATCGCATCCGACTCGACCAGGTGGGCGAGCAGTTTGCGCAGCTTGGTACGGGCTTTGAACAACTGTGACTTGGACCCGCCGGTGGTGATTCCCAATTCGGCGGCGATCTCTTCGTGCGTATACCCCTCGACATCGTGCATCAGAAACACCGTCCGCGCTCCCGGCGACAGCTTGGCCGCGGCCTCGCCGATCGACTGCGCGACGAACGAACGGTCCGTGTCCGGTTCGCTCACCGCGCTGTCCTCCTCGACCTCGGTTTCGATCGACGCCAGCCGCCGCGTCTTCCGAAGCGCGTTCAGCGTCCGATTGACGGCGATGCGATGCGCCCACGTGCCGAACTGGGCGTCGCCTCGGTAGCTCGGCAGCGCGCGGAAGATCTGAATCCAGACTTCCTGGGCGATGTCGGCCGCCAGATCGTGATCGGACCCGACCAGCCGGCGAACGACCAGGTCGATGTGCGGCGCGTGCCGGGTCCACAGCGCCCGGAGCGCGGCCTCATCGCCGTTGATGGCCCGCCGAATGGTGAGGAGTTCCTGGTCCATTTCCGAAGAATAGGTCACGTGCGGATGGCCGAAGGTTTACGAATCCGCGCGTGTCTGCCAGCCTCGTCTTTGACTGCTTCGAGTGCCACTCAACTCGAAGCGCGGCCGTTACATCCCGGAATAACCTGTCGTCCTGCGACGAAACGGTACAATACGTCAAATTGCACCCTTGCGTCCGCGGAACATTCAGGCAATTGTGACGTACCCCACCTTTGTCGGCTTAACCCGGTGTACCTGCCTAGAGCCGATACTAGGAGAAAAGACAATCCGTAGCTGGTTGCCGCGACCTCGCCGCATTCCGGACGACGTCGTTGACGCTTTGTTGGGCCTCAACCCGTAGGTGTCGTCAGTGCTTCTCCTTCTCGTCACCACCCTCCTCGTGCACGATGGCGGCGGCCTTCCAGTGAAGGCGCCCAAGGCCGTTGGCATGTCCAGCCAGCGCCTCGCGGTCGTCGACCGCGTCGTCCAGCGAGGTATTTCGGCCGGTGGATATCCCGGTGCGGCCGTCGTCGTCGGCCGACGGGGCGCCGCGGTGTGGGAAAAGGGCTTCGGGAAGCTGAGCTGGGAGCGCGGAAGCACTCCAGTGAGCGCCGACCGGACCATCTACGACCTCGCTTCGCTTACCAAGGTCGTAGGAACGACCTCCGCCCTCATGATCCTGTTCGACGAGGGCAAGGTCGCGCTCGACGATCCGGTTTCGAAATTCGTCCCCGAGTTTGCGGGCGGCGACAAAGACAAAGTCACCGTTCGGATGCTTCTCGAGCACCGCTCGGGGTTGCCCGCCGGCCGCGACCTCTGGCGCATAGCCAGCTCCCCGGCCGAAGCGCGCGAAGCGGTCATCCAAACGCCGCTCGGCTGTGAACCTGGGCGCTGCTACGAGTATTCCGACCTCGGCGCGGACATGCTCGGCTTCGTCGTCGAAGCCGCGGCCGGCGAGCCGCTCGACAAGTTTCTGCAGGAGCGCGTGTTCGGACCGCTCGGCATGACGGACACGGGCTTCCGCCCGGCCGATTCGCTCAAGTCGCGCGTCGCGCCGACCGAAGTCGCGCCCCCGCGCGGTTACCCGCTTCAGGGTGAAGTCCACGACGAGAACGCCTTCGCGCTCGGCGGCGTCGCCGGACACGCCGGGCTGTTCAGCACCGCCAACGACCTCGCCGTGTTCGCGCAGATGATGCTCAACGGCGGCGAGTACAACGGCACGCGTCTCTTCGCCGACTCGACCGTCGCGCTGTTCACCAAGCGGGCGGCAGGCTCGCGCGCGCTCGGATGGGACACTTGCGACGGGGCCGGCAGCTGCGGCGATCACCTCGGCGAGGATGCGTACGGCCATACCGGCTTCACCGGTACGTCGATGTGGATCGATCCCGACCGCGACATGTTCGTCATCCTGTTGACGAATCGGGTACACGAGGCGCGGGCGAAGCGGCCGGCGAAGGTCATCGCCGACATCCGCGCCGACCTCTCCGACGCCGCCGCCCTGGCCGTGACGGACTACGGCACGCCTCCCGCCATGCCGGCCAGCTTCCGCGCCGACAAGGCCGTCGGCTGGAATCGCCCGATCCACACGACGCGTCACCACTCGAAGAAGAAGGTGACGAAGAAGCCGAGTGCTTCGACGGCGAAGAAGAGCTCGACGAAGCGGTAGACCAGTGGACCGGTGGAACTGAACAACAAACGGCGACGCACAGCGTCGCCGTTTTTCTTTTCCGCGGCAAGTTTTTGGCTCGCAGCTGCCGCTCAAAGCTGCTGCTCGAGGCTGCTGTTGCTGTAGCGCCTTCCTAGAAGAGGTACCCGAGCCCGATGTATATCGCCGCCGTCGATTGCGATGAGTGGCCTACGTCCGTCGAGATCACGAAGCTCGGCCCGAAGGAGAGTCGTGCTCCGCCGCCATAGCCGCTGTGCAGCTCGCGGAGCGCCGTCGACAGATCGACGCCGTCGGCCCACACGCGGCCCGCGTCTACGAATCCGCTCAGAACGAGCGATGACGGGCGCCCGATCAGGCCGAATTCCGCAGCGCGCCATCGTAGCTCGTTGTTCGACACGAGTACTCCCTTTCCCACGTAGCGGTCCTTGGGGATTCCTCGAATGCTGCTCGTGCCGCCGAGTCCGTCTTGCGACTTCTGAGCCGTGGGAAGTTCGGCGAGCGAGTAGAACGGGACGTCGCCGATCGTGTTCTGCAGCACCAGTCGATTGGCGAGCGTGACGCGGCCGCCGAGTGGCTGGTAGTGTCGCGCGCTGGCGGTCCAGCGCGTGTAGTTCCACGACGCGCCGAGCTTGGAGTCGACGCGCTGCACGAGAACGTCCGCCCAGGTGCCCGAAGTGGTTCCGATCTCACGATCGCGCGTGTCCCACGTGAGTCCGGCGCGCACGTAATTCGTTCGGCGGCTGGCGGGTTGCCTGCCGTTCATGTCGCTCTCGATGAGCGTCGAGCCACTGTCGAACGGCGTGAGATCGACTGTTTCCGACGAGGCGCCGACGCCGACGAGGTAGCGAAGCGACGGTGTGCCGAGCGTGTGTTGGACGTCTGCCGAGGCGCGAAGGCGATCGAGGCCGTAGCGATAGTAGTAGCGTGTGGCGCCGGTCTCGAGCGCGGCGTCGTATGCCGTCTCGTTGCCGACTCCGTAGTACGGCGCGGCCAGTTGCTGTTCGCGGCCGGCGTACGCGGTGAGGCGCCACGGTCTCGCGTCCGTGGACGGCGAATCGAAGAAGAGCGTGTAGTCGCGCCGCCCGCGGGTGGTCATGAAGACCGTCGGTTGCACGGTCCACCGGTAGGTCGCGGACCGGGGCTCGTACTTGTAGAGCGCGAGGATCGCGCCGTACCCGAAGCCTTCGTCGGCGTCGAAGTTCAGCGCCGGGATTCCCGAGACCTCGACACCGGATTGGCGCTGGGCGGCGAGCGAAGAGGCCGTCGCGGCGAGCAGGAGAAGGGTCTCGAGTTTGGACATGGGTCTGGCCGAGATCGTGGGAGGCCGGAAACCGGGAAACCGCGTGTTTGCCGCACATACGATCGGGTCGCCGGGCGCCCGGGACCATGCGCCAAATGACGTAGTAACCCGCCGCCGGCGGGCTTGGGAGCACCGGAGGACTACCCGAGCCTCGGTGCTTACGAAAATGTGCGTCGGCTGACAGAACGCCCGAAGCAATGCGCAACCGAAACTCGGTCTGTGGGCATCCGTGACGGTTCCTCGCCGGGTATCGTCAAAAGGCATAAGAGTCGTCTAAACGCATGACTTCATAGCAAGTGCCCTATCGCGGCCGACTGGCTGGCGCACGCTGGTTCGCCGTGACCGCGCGCCTTGTGCGACAAGTTTCGTCCCTCGCCCTTGGCGTTGTTGGCGCGGCGGTGGCGATGGAAGTCGCGTTGCGTCTCTTCGCCTCGGCACAAGGACCGCCGACGCCCAATATCGAGTCGGACTCGCTGTTCGGAGACACGCTCGTCCGCCGTCAGCTCGGCGAGGGCGTGTCGCTCGCGCGATTTTCGGTGGCCGGTGCCCGTCTCACGGGGAACCCTTCAATTCCTGGCGCGCCGACGGTCGTTCTATTGGGTGACTCGTACGTCGTTGCCGCCGCGGTGGCCGACCATGAGACCATGGGCTCGTACCTCGAGCGTGACGCGCGCGCGGCCGGCGTCGCGCTCAATGTTCGGCAGTACGGGTGGACCGGCGCTTCTCCATCTCGCTACCTGCTGGAAGCCGATTCGGTGATTCGGCGCTGGAATCCGGCCGAAGTCGTGATCGCCCTCGGCGACAACGATTTCGACCACAACGCGTTGCATGAGGCGTCCCCCCGCCTGCAAGTGCTCTCCTCGGGGGACCTCCAGATTCTCCCCGCGCCGCCCGTTGCGATTCCCGGGCCTCCGCGCCGGTCAGTCCTCCTGGCACTTCTCGCGGAACGCACATGGAGACTCCAGTGGCGCCAGGCGCGCGCCGCGGCAGCCAAGTCACGAGTCGACGTCGGCGCGGGCTCGGCGCCTGCTGACGCGGATGTGCTTCCCGATTCTCTTCAACTCGCGATGCTGCCCGATGCGGTCGTGCGCGCCTTGGCGGCCAAGTTCGGACCTCGCCTGTCGCTCGTTTACTTGGCCGAGCTGGGGGTCGACGACGGCGTCAGGCCGGCGACGATCGAGCGCCGGCTGCTCGATGCGTGCGCGAGGGAGCAGGTTCGCTGTGTAACGACGCGGCCCGCCATGCTCGCGGCACGTCGTTCGGGCATCATCGCCCATGGATTCTTCAATACGACGCCGGGCAACGGCCATTTGAATCCGGCGGGCCACGCGGTCGTCGGCGCCGAAATGTGGAAGCTGCTGCACCGACGACCCCCCCAGACATTCGCCGGCGAGGTTCGGTAGCGAATGTCCTTCGTCTCATATCAGTTCGTCGTCTTCTTCGCGGCGGTGTTGGTCGGCCTGGCGATCATGCCCACGCAAGCTGCTCGCCTCGCCCTGCTGCTCGTCGCCAACGTCGTGTTCTACGGCGCGGGCACGCCGCGATTCTTGCTCGTGCTCGCGATTCCGAGCCTGGTCGACTACGCGTGCGCCGTTCGAATGGAGGACACGGCGGAGCCGCGGGCACGCCGACAGTGGCTGGTGCTGAGCCTCGCCGTGAATCTCGGCGTTCTCGTCTACTTCAAGTACGCCAACTTTTTCATCGACACCGTCGCGAGCCTGTTGCACGTGCGTACGGCGCCGCTCGACATCGTACTTCCCGTGGGGATTTCGTTCTTCACGTTCAAGACGATGAGCTACACGATCGACGTGTATCGCGGCCGGCTGCGTGCGTGTCGCAGCTGGTGGCGCTACGCGATGTTCGTGTCGTTCTTCCCGGAGCTGGTCGCGGGGCCCATCGTGCGGGCTTCGGTCCTGTTGCCGCAAATGGAACGGCCGATTCGCCTCGACTGGCACCGGACCATGTCCGGGATGCGAATCATACTGCTCGGCGTGACGAAGAAGATGCTGATCGCCGACCGCCTGTCCACGTATGTCGACTTCGTCTTCGCCAAGCCGGCGCTCTACTCACCATCGGCGGTCTTCGTTGCGGTAATCAGCTACTCGATTCAGATCTACTGCGACTTTTCGGGCTACTCCGACATGGCGGTCGGCGTCGCGCGGATCATCGGGTTTGACCTGCCGGCGAATTTCGCGATGCCCTATCTCTCGCGGTCGATCACGGAATTCTGGCGGCGCTGGCACATCACGTTGTCGGAGTGGCTGCGCGACTATCTGTACATCCCGCTCGGTGGAAACCGTCGCGGACGCGCGCGGACGTACGTCAATCTCATGATCACGATGCTCCTCGGCGGCCTGTGGCACGGCGCCAACTGGACGTTCGTCGTGTGGGGACTACTGCACGGCGTTGGGTTGGCGGTCCATAAGTTCTGGCTCGAGCGCAGGTCGGCCGCGTGGGTCGCACGCGGCAACGGCCCAGTCGCGGGCGCGCTCGGTTGGCTCGCCACGATGTCATTCGTGTCGTTCTGCTGGATCTTCTTCCGCTCACCGAACTTCGAGGTTGCGTGGACGATTCTGCGCAAGCTCGCCGGTCTGGCGCCGGGCGGAGTCGCATGGACGTACATGCCCGCGTACCTCTTTGCGCTCCTGCTCGCCGGGGCGCACGCCGTGGGCGTCTTCCACGGTGAGCGGCCCCAGAAGAGCGACGACAGGCACACCGGGGTCCCAGCGTACGCTACAGCAGGACTTCCGCTCTACGTCAGTGCGTTTCTCGCGACGGCCTGGCTGCTGATCCTCTATCTGTTCATTCCGCTCCACCGGAGCCCGTTCATCTACTTCCAGTTTTGAGGCGGCCGTTCGTCGGGGGAGGGGCCGAACACCGGGATGACCGTGGTGCAGACCCCACGACTCCGGTGTTTCGCCGCTGGAGACCGCTCTCGAGGCTTGCTCGGCCCGAAAGGCGCCTCGATGTTTCGCTTCATGAGCGGGACAGACGACACCAACCCTGAGCAGCCCAATAGTCCGGCGCATGACGGCGCGTCGGCGGCTTCGGCGCCCGATACAAAGGCCGCTGATGCAGCGCCTGAGGCCGCGCCCAGCCCGGATCAGGTCAAGCTCGCGCTTCGAAAGGTCAAAGACCCGGAACTCAACCTGAACATCATCGACCTCGGGTTGGTCTACGAGGTACGGGTCGACCACGCCGTCGTGGCGATCGACATGACGCTTACGTCGCCTGGGTGCCCCGCGGGCCCGCAGATCATGACCGACATCGAGCGCGCGGTGCGCGCGATTCCGGGAGTCGACGACGTGGTGCTCAACCTGGTCTGGACCCCGTTCTGGACACCCGACCGGATCGAGCCGCGCGTGCGGAACTACATGGGTCTCTGAGCGGGCCGAGGAAGGGCTTTTAGAAAATCCTCACCGAGCAAGCCGCGCTGCCACGCGCGGAGCTCGCGCACTTCCGCCAGCTCGTCGAGTGACGACGGGTTCTTGCGCGCCACGGCCTCGAGTCGATCGCGCGCGCAGAGCACCCCCGGGTCGAGATCCAGGCGAGTCGCGGTGGTGTCGCGCACGGTTTTGAGCGCGGCGACGCGGACGTCGAAATCCGGATCGCGATCCCAGCGGGGCGCTTTCGGAAACTTGGGGAGCGCGTTCTCCGGAACAGTCAGCCCTCGGGCGACGGCGTCCGTCATCTCCCGGCCGCGGCTCTCGATCATGCCGCGCGGAACGCCCTTGATGCTCGTCAGCATGTCCGGCGACGACGGCTGCCGCTTGGCGATCTCGAGCAATTGCTCGTTGCCGACAACGCGAAACGTCGCGCGGTCGAGCTGGGCGGCCACTCCATCCCGCCACTGCACGAGCTCGCGGAGCACAGCGAGCTCCCGGCGCGAGAGGTCGCGCGCGCCTTTGATGCGAAGGAAGGCGTCCGCCGAATCGCCGTCGGCCCACCGCGTTCCCTCGAGCAGGGCGAATTCTTCGCGCGCCCAGACGAGCCTGCCGGCGCGCTCGAGCTCGCGCTCGAGACGATCGCGGAGCTCGAGCAGGTGGATCGTGTCCTGCGCGGCGTAGTCGAGCATCCCTTGGGTGAGGGGGCGCATCGACCAGTCGGCGCGCTGGTGTTTCTTGTCGAGCTTCACGCCGAAGTACCGCTCCAACAACGCGGCCAGGCCGAACGCCCGAAGACCCAGAAGCTGCGCGGCGACGCGCGTGTCGAAGATGTTCCTGACCTGCCACTGGTAGTCTTGTTGCAGAAGACGCAGGTCGTAGTCGGCGTCGTGAAAAACGATCTCGATCCCGGGGTCCTCGAGGATCCGTCCGAGCTCGGAGGGCCGCCCGATGGGTATGGGATCGATGATCGCCGTGCGGTCGCGGGTCGAGAGTTGGAGCAGGTAGATTCGATCGACGAATCGATGGAAGCTGGCACCCTCGGTGTCCAGCGCGATGCTCCGCGATTCGACTGAACCGGCGGAGGCGTTTATCGAGGCGAGAAAAGAGTCGACGGTTTCCGGCGTGTCGAGATAGACGGGCGTATGCACGCTGGCAATTTAACCGGCGCCGTACTACCGCTGATTCGGCGATACCCCGCGCTCGCGGCGGTCCCGCGCGTGGTCTTGTCGAGCGGACCGACGCCCGTCGAACACGTGCCGTCGGTCGACGCCAACCTGTGGATCAAGCGCGACGACTCGTTCGCCGATCCGATGGGGGGCAACAAGGCGAGAGCGCTCGAGTTTTTGCTCGGCAACGTGCTGCACGACGACTTGCTCGTCACCGTCGGCTCGGAGGGTTCGACGCACGTGCTCGCCGTCGCCACGTACGGCCGGCGCCTCGGCGCCCACGTCGCCGTCGGGCGCTGGCGGCAAGTGATGAATCCGACCGCGACGCGCATCTCCGAGCTCACGAGCCGCGTCGCCGACGAAGCGCCGATGTTCCGGTCGATCGCCGGCGCGTACGCGTGGGCGTGGCGTCGCCGCCGCGCGAAGGGTGCGCGATGGATCGCCGCCGGCGGCGCGACGCCGCTCGGAGTGCTCGGACACGTGAACGCCGGCTTGGAGCTCGCCGATCAGATTCAGGCCCGCGCGCTCCCGGCGCCGGCGCGCGTCGTCGTTCCGTTCGGCACGGGGGCGACGTCGGCGGGACTCGCGCTCGCGTTCGCGATCGCCGGGCTGAAAACGACCGTCGTCGGTGTTCGCGTGGTGTCGCTCGTCGTCGGCCGGCGTGCGCGCGCGCGCCGCCTCGCATCGGACACGGCGCGGCTCATCGAAGGACTCGTGCAGCGGCGCGTACCGCGCCCGGGACGCAGGGCGATGTACGTCGCGCATGGCGCCTTCGGCGGCGCGTACGGGCGCGAGACGGAGCGCGCGACGGTCGCGGCCGCGCGGCTGCACGACGCCGCCGGTATCGAGCTCGACGCGACGTATTCGGCCAAGGCGTTTCAGGTCGCCATGGATCTCGCGAAGCACGGACCCACCCTGTTCTGGTTAACGTTCGACTCTCGTGCTCTGAACTCCACCGCCCCCAATGACCGCGAACGATCTTCCTGAACTGACGTTCCACATCTACCCGACCGATTGCGACATGCTCGGGCATCTGAACCACGCGTCGATGCTCAACTTTCTCGAGCGCGCGCGTTGGGCCTTGCTCGAGCCGCAGGTGGACATTCGCAACTGGGCACGGCAGCCGGTCTATTCGGTCGTGCGCCACGTGGACATCGGGTACCTGGCGCAGACGCTTCCGGGCGAGGACCTCGTGATTCGGTCCGGCCTGCTGGCGATCAAGCGCACGAGCTTCATCATCAAACAGGAAGCGCGAAAGCTCGGCAGCGACGTGCTCGTGGCCGACGCGTCGATCGTCTTCGTGGCGATCAACCAGCAGGGCGAGCCTGTGCCGGTTCCGGACGAGTGGCGGCGATGGCTGCCCGCGTGGCCGGAGCCGGAGTGATCGCGCTCGTCGACGACGCGAGCATCGCGTTCGACGACGTCGGGTCGGGATATCCGGTCGTCTTTCTGCACGCGTTTCCGCTCAACCGAACGATGTGGGATCCGCAGGTGAGCGCGCTCGTCGCCGAGTGTCGCTGCATTGCGATCGACATGCGCGGCGCGGGCGAATCGGCGCCGACGCCGCCGTATTCGATGGACCGCTTCGCCGATGACGTCGCCGGCGTGCTCGACACGTTGCGCATCGAGCGCGCGGTAGTCGTCGGGCTGTCGATCGGCGGGTATGTCGCGTTCGCTTTGTGGCGTCGCCATCGCCGCCGCATTCGCGCGCTCGTACTGGCCGACACGCGATCGGGCCCCGATACGGTCGCGCAGATCGAGCGGCGGCGAACGCTGATCGAGATGGCGGAATCGCAAGGCAGCGCGGCGGTCGCCAACGCGCAAATCGCGTCGCTCGTCGGCAAGACGTCGCGCGACAAGCGGCCCGACATCTACGATGCCGTGCATCGCATGATCGCCCAGTCGTCCGCCGACGGAATCATCGGCGGGCTGGAAGCGATGATCGAGCGGCCGGACTCGGGACCAACCCTTGCCACGATCGACGTGCCGACGCTGATCGTCGTGGGCGACGAGGACGTCGCGACGCCTCCCGACGAATCGCGCGCGCTGCACGCCGCGATCCCCGGCAGCCGGCTCGAGGTGCTGCAACAGGCCGGCCATCTCTCCAACCTCGAACGCCCCGCGGCATTCAACACCGTGGTGAGCGAGTTTCTCGCCGGGCTCTTGTACAACTGATGTCGACTTCCCCCTCCGAGTCACCGAAGACGGCTTCCTCGCGGTCCGCCGCGGAGCAGCGCGCGAGCGCGCGCATCGGCGCGTTGCTGTTTCGCTCGCGCAGCTGGCTGCCCGTTCCCTTCTTGTTGCTGGCGCTCCTCGTGCCCGCGCATCCGACGTCGACGAGCTGGCTGCTCGGATTCGCGCTGATCATTCCCGGTGAGCTGATTCGGCTCTCGGGCGTCGCCGCCGCTGGCACGGTGACCCGCCGCCGTTCGCGCGACGTGCAGCGTCTCGTGACCTACGGAATTTTTCGCTGGGTGCGGAACCCGCTCTACGTCGGAAACTTTCTGATCTGGATGGGCTTCGTGCTCATCTCGGGCGTGCCGTGGCTCGTGCCGCTGGCGATCGTCGTCTTCGCCATCGAGTACTACTTCATCGTCGCGTACGAGGAGGGCGTACTGGAGTCGATCTTCGGGCCCGAGTATCTCGCGTATAAACGAACGACGCCGCGCTGGATCCCCGCGACGCCGAAGCAAAGCGAGCCGGGACCGCACGACTGGAAGGAAGCGCTCACGAGCGAGACGAGCACCTTCCTTCAGTATCTCGCGCTCGTGGCCGTATTCGCTGCCAAGCAGTGGTGGTTGTCGAGATGAGGCTCGACGAACAGCCCTGAGCAGCAGCGGCGAGCAGTAGCTGTCAGCTGATGCTGTGAGCTGTGGCTCGCGGCTGGTGTTTACTTCTGGGGCTTCCCCGGCGGCGTGGGGCCCTTGAAGATGTCCCGGTTGATCTGGACGTACTGCTTCATGTTCGCGGGCACGTCCTCTTCAGGAAAAATCGCGGTCACGGGGCACTCAGGCTCGCACGCGCCGCAATCGATGCATTCGTCGGGGTGGATGAACAACTGGTCTGCGCCTTCATAAATGCAGTCGACGGGACACACGTCGACACACGCGCGATCCTTGACGTTGATGCAAGCTTCGGTGATGACGTAGGGCATTAGCTGCCTCGAGTGGTCCTGCGGTGGGGGCTTGTACGGCCTAAGTTAGCCCCATGCGTGTGATCGTCAACGGAGCGGAACACGAGGTCGCGGCGCCGGGGCACGAGACGTTGCTGACGACCGTGCGCGACCGCTTGGATCTCACGGGCACGAAGCTCGTGTGTGGCCGCGGCGAGTGCGGCGCGTGCACGGTATTGGTCGACGGCGTTTCCGTCTATTCATGTCTGACACTCACCGCGGCGTGCGCGGATCACGAGATCACGACGGTCGAAGGGCTCGCGAAGGCCGACACGCTGAACCGCGTGCAAGCCGCCTTCATCGAGCACGACGCGCTGCAATGCGGCTTCTGCACGCCGGGACAGATCATGGCGGCGGTCGCGTTGCTCGCCGAAAACGCCAATCCAACCGAGGCCGACGTACGCCAAGGCATGAGCGGAAATCTCTGCCGCTGCGGTACGTACCCCAAGATCGTCCGCGCGGTCCTCGCCGCGGCGGAGGGAGTGCGCGACGGGGAGCCGGCGAATGGCTAAGCGCTTCGTCACGACGAAGGTCGAGATCGAGGGACGTGAAGAGACGAAGATCGTCGAGCTCCCGTCGCGCAACCCCGAGCCCTGGGGCGAGGACGCGAACCTCACCGTCGTCGGCCAACGCGCACCGCGTGCCGACGCACTGGAAAAAGTCACCGGCGCCGCGCGCTACACGGCCGACGTCGAGCTGCCGGGGATGCTCTACGCCGCGATTCTTCGCTCACCGGTCGCGAACGGACGCGTGGTGTCGCTCGACCTTGGGCCGGCCCGCGCCATCGCCGGCGTGCGCGGCACGATCGAGCACGACGACATGCCGAACACGAAGCTCGACGGCATTCGGCTGTTCGATCGGGAAGTCCATTACGCGGGCCAGCCGCTCGCCGCCGTGTGCGCCGACTCCCTCGAGATCGCGCGCCAAGCCGTTGACCGCATACGCCTCGACATCCTTGAAGCGCCGCACGCGGTAGACACGGTCACCGCGCTCGCGCGGAATGCGCCGCTCGTCCGCAAGTCCGGCAACCTCACGCGCCATTCGCCGGACGTCACCGCGCGCGGCGACGTCGATGCGGGACTTCGCGACGCCGACGTCACGATCACGCGCGAATACCGAACGCCGGTCGCGTTGCACACCGCGCTCGAGCCGCACGGCGCCGTCGCCGATTGGTCGGCGGGGCGCGTCACCGTCTACGAATCGACGCAAGGGATCTTCAACACTCGACGTGATCTCGCCGACGCGTTCGACCTGCCGCTCACCAACGTTCGCGTCATCAAGAACTACATGGGCGGTGGGTTCGGCGCGAAGAACGGCGCGTCGATGGCGGCGTACGTCGCGTGCGCGCTGTCGAAACAGAGCGGGCGCCCGGTGCGTTGCGTCTACGACCGCGAGGGCGAGCAGACCGACGCGGGCAACCGCCCCTCCACCACGCAACACGTCACCCTCGGCGCCAAACGCGACGGCACGCTCACCGCCATCGTGCTCGACGCGACGATTGGCATGGGAGCGGGCGGCTATCCGGAAGGCCCGGGACGGATCTATCACGAGATGTACCGCTGCGCGAACGTGCGAACGACCGAGAACTTCGTGTACACGCACACCGGGCCGCGCGCGTCGTTCCGCGCACCGGGACACGTCGAAGGCTCGTACGCGATGGAGTGCGCGATGGACTCGCTCGCGCGCGAGCTGAAGCTCGACCCGCTCGAGCTTCGCCGGCACAACTACGCGAACGACGATCAAGAAAAACAGCGCCCCTATTCGGCCAAACACCTCGACGAGTGCTATGCGCTCGGCGCGGAGCGGTTCGGATGGGATCGCGCTCGCGCGCGAGGCCCGAGCAAGGATCGCCTGAAGCGCGGCGTGGGGATGGCGTCGCTCACGTGGAATGCCGGCGGGGGACCTCCGGCCTACGCCAGCGTCCGCATCAACCGCGACGGCACGATCGAGGTTCTCACGGGTGCGCAGGACCTCGGCACCGGCGCGCGAACCGTCTTCTCGCAAATCGCCGCCGAAGTTCTCGGCGCGCGACTGGAAGACGTTCGCACGATTCTCGGCGACACGGAGCGGTTGCCGTTCGCGTCGAATTCGTGGGGATCGATCACGACGGCGTCGGTGGGTCCCGCGGTGCGCGTCGCGGCGCTCGAGGCGCGCGACTCGCTCTTCGAGGCGGCCGCCGAGTTGCTCGGGTGCAGCGTCGAAGACATCGAAGCGCGCGACAGCGAGCTGCGCGACACGACAACCAACCGTTGCATGATGTTCAAGGACGTCTGCGGCCGGCTCGGCGACGTGATGATCATCGGACAGGGAAGCCGCGGGCCGAATCCCGACAAGACCGCGATGTCGGCGTTCGGCGCGCACTTCGCCGAAGTCGAGGTGGACATCGAGACGGGGCGCGTGCGCGTGCTGCGGATCGTCGCCGCGCACGACTCGGGGAGGATCATCAATCCGACGCTCGCTGAAGGACAGCTCGAGGGCGGCATCATTCAAGGAATCGGATACGCGCTGTTCGAGGAGCGCGTCGTCGATGCGGCGCTCGGCGTGTCGCTCAACCCGACGATGCACGACTACAAGATTCCGACGATCGGCGACGTACCGTCGATCGATGCGTTCTTCATCGATCGGGCGGACGTGGTGGCGAATCACACCGGAGCGAAAGGCGTGGCCGAGCCGCCGATCATTCCCGTGGCGCCGGCGATCGCGAACGCGGTGGCCGATGCCCTCGGCGTCGAGATCAACGAGCTGCCGCTGACGCCGTGGAGGGTGCTGGACAGGTGGACGGGTGGACGGGTGGACGGCTGAACTGCCGCGGATCGAGGCGTCTGAACTCAGTGATCAGGAATCCGCTTCCCAACCACCGGTCCACCCGTCCACCTACTTCTGCCAGGGCTTCCGTTCTTTCTTGGGCAGCTCCGGATTCTCGCGATACAGAGTCGCGGTTCGGCCGATGATTTGGACGACGTCGGCCTGCATCGCCGACGCGAGTGAGTTGGCGGCGTCCTTGACGTCGATATCGGCGTTCTTGCCGAACTGGATTTTCACCAACTCGTGCGTGCGGAGATCGTCGTCGAGGCTCCGGCGCAGCGTGTCGGTGAGACCCTGCTGACCGACGTGGACACTCGCCGAGAGATGATGGGCCTCGCCGCGCAGTGCTGCGCGCTCCTTGGATGACAGCGGCATGACACAACATATCTACTTGGTCGAGCGCCGCGCCAAGTCGACCGCGACCATTCTCAGAGCGTCGTCGATCGACGTCGGCTTCATTTCCTGATAGTAGGCCTGCTTGGAGTTCCACACGGCGCGATATGCGAGCTCGCCGTTCGCCGTGACGGACATGGCATGCACCGCGCCGATCGAACCGCGCTCGGGCGCGCCCATCACGTCGACGGCCAACACGTAGTCGGCATCGCCGGCAGGATGCACGCGAAGGGAGTCGCCGAGCGCTCTGAAGCGAGTCCAGAGGGTGAGCGCCTCGTTCGGTTGCGGCTGATATGGAAGAACGACCGGCGTCGGTGACGCGGTGGCGTGGACACCGTGCGCGTTGAGCAACTCGGCCAGTCGGCGCGCGGCCGTCGCATCGGAATGTCGCTCGCGGCCGAGGATGGTCACGGGCAGCACCACGATGCGCGCGCGCGAAAGACTGTCGAGCATCGTGCGCTCACGCTCGTCGATGCGGTCGCGCTCAGCACGGGGAGGCGCGCCGGAGTTGTGGACGACGGCGATGTAGAGCGCCTTTCCGATCGCGCAGCCCTGTGCGCAGCCGGCGAGGAATGAAAGCGGGATGAGTTTGAGGAATCGATGCACGAGAAGCTCCGAGTTGCGGTAAACCGGTACCGACTCGAAGGTGTGAGCGCGTGCCGCGCGCACAAATACGACGGCTGACGTAGAAGCGCCGGCGTAGGTGAGATCGCCGTCAGCGAATCCCGCTGTTTCCGGTCTACCGGCCTACCGGTCTACCACCACCCGTGTGATGCGCCCGATCGTGCCGCATACCGCCCAGCGCTTCGAACGGGTCGATCGCCTCGCCGTCCCAGTACCGGTTGTCGGCGGGCCAGCGCATGACCTGGAAATGGAGGTGCGGCGTGTCCTTGGGAGCGTTGCCGGTGGTGCCGACGAAGCCGAGCGTGTCGCCCTTTGCGATCTCGCGGCCGGGCGACATCGCGTCGTTGTAGCGTTCCATATGAGCGTAGTAGTACACGAGGCTGGCGGTGGGATCGATCGTGTACATGGAAATGCCGCCGAGCTCGCTCGTCGTCATCCGGATGATTTTGCCGTCGTCGGCGGAGAGAATCGGGGTACCGCGAGGGGCGAGGATGTCGATCGCGCGATGAGTTCGGCCTCCGTCGCGCGGTTCAAAGAATGAGTCTTCGACTTTCGACATGTCGGCGCCCGCCACGGGGACCAGCAGGCGCCGGCTGATCAGATAGGCGGCGTCGCTCGTGGTCGCGCTTCCTCCCGTCACGGCGACCGTCACGTCCGGAAATTCGACCGGAATCGTATTCCGGCCGGCGCGCGGCGTCGCGGCGCTCTTCGTCGCGCGAGACGTATCGGGGACCGCGACCGGAACGGGATCTGGATAGTACAACGCCGGGCGCGTGCACGCCGAAAAGGCGAGCGCGATACCGAAGGCGGCGGGGATGAAGTGCGGGCGCATCATCGAGTTGACGATTCGGCCGCGCGCACGTTGCGCGCCGTCGGTGGCGCGCGATGGCCCAACGGCCCATGACCGATCCCGTGCGGAAGATTCGCGCGAGGCGTTGGCATTGGAACGCGCCTCGCGTTGGGCGGCCCAGTCGGCGCGTCGTCCAGCAGTGCGCGCCGTGGCAACCGGACGCCGCATCCAGGAGACGAAGAACATGCAACCACGCTCGATCAACGTTGGTCGGTCACTTACCATGGCGACAGTCGCCGTTGCGCTCGCGGCATGCAGCGACAACGACCACCTCGTCAACGTCGTCACGCCGCTCAACTCGTTCACGCTCGCCTCGCTCGTCACCGACCAGGGCATCGCGACGACGATCGATCCGAATCTGGTAAATCCGTGGGGCATCGCCTTCGGGCCGACGGGTCTGCTCTGGGTCGCCAACAACGGAACCGGCACCTCCACGGTGTACAACGGAGATGGAACGAAAGTGCCAACGACGGTGACGATCCCGGGCGCGAACGGCATGCAGGGCGTGCCGACCGGTGTGATCCTCAACAGCACCGGCGACTTCGGCGTCCCCAACAACCTGGGCGCCGCCGCGTTCATCTTCGCGGGCGAGGACGGGACGATCTCGGCCTGGAACCCCTCGGCGCCGAACAACACCGCCGTCATCGTCGCGGACCGATCGGGGACAGGTGCCGTGTACAAGGGCATCGCGATGGCCCAGAACGGCGGCGCGAATTTCCTGTACGTGACGAACTTCCACGCCAACGCCGTGGACGTCTACGACAAGAACTTCACGCTCGTGAATTCGTTCACGGACGCGACCATGGCGGCGGGCTTCGCCCCGTTCGGCATCGCGACCATCAACGGCAAGTTGTACGTGAGCTACGCGAAGCAGAAGGGGCCGGAGAACACGGATGACGACGCGGGCGTCGGCAACGGCTTCATCGACGTCTTCAATCCGGACGGCAGCCTCTCGAAGCGCCTCATCGCGAACGGCGTGTTGAACTCGCCGTGGGCCATGGTCATCGCGCCGACGGGCTTCAGCCGCTTCGCCGGTGACCTGATCGTCGGCAACTTCGGCGACGGCTTGATCGGCGCCTACGATGCGAATACCGGCGCGTTCATCGACAACCTGCGCGGCGCCGACGGCAACCCGATCTCGCTCGCCGGTCTGTGGGGTCTGGCTTTCGGTCCGTTCCCGGGGTCGACGACCATGTACTTCTCGTCGGGTCCGAGCGACGAGACTCACGGCCTGGTTGGCACGTTGACGCCGGCGGCTCCGTAAGAAGACGGGTGGACGGGTGGCTAGACGGTCCGGCGCGGCGAAATCAGATTCGCCGATGCCGGACCGCACTCCATCCGTCACCACATGCCGAAGAAAGAAGCCGTCGAGGTTCTGTCGATCGACGGACGTGAAGTTCGGATCACGAATCCGGACAAACCGTATTTTGCGCGCGACGTCCAGCTGACCAAGCTGGACATCGCGCGCTACTACCTGTCGGTCGCCGACGGCGCGCTGCGCGGCATTCGCGACCGACCGATCGTGCTCAAGCGATTCGTCGACGGCGCGGAGCACGAGCCGTTCTACCAGAAACGCGCTCCTGAAAATCGGCCGGAATGGCTGCGCACCGTCACGCTGTCCTTCCCTTCCGGCCGCACGGCCACCGAAGTCGTCGTCGACGACACCGCGGGACTCGCGTGGGTCGTCAACCTCGGCTGCATCGAGCTGCACCCGCATCCGATCCGCTCCGGCGACGTCAACCATCCCGATGAGCTGCGCGTCGATCTCGACCCGACTCCGGGCGTAGAATGGGAAGACGTGCGGCGAGTAGCGATGGAGTCGAAGGGGCTGCTCGAGGAGATGGGCCTCGTCGGTTGGCCGAAGACGAGCGGATCGCGCGGAATGCACGTGTGGGCGCGAATCGAGCCGAAGTGGTCGTTCACCGAAGTGCGCCGTGCCGCGCTCGCCTTCTCGCGCGAGATCGAGCGGCGGGCTCCGGCGATCGCGACGTCCAAGTGGTGGAAGGAGGAGCGCCACGGCGTCTTTTTGGATTACAACCAGAACGCCAAGGACCGCACGATGTGCTCGGCGTATTCACTGCGGCCGTTGCCAGACGCACGCGCGTCGGCGCCGCTCACATGGGACGAAGTGCCCGACTGTGATCCGTCCGATTTCACGGCGCTCACGATGCCGGCGCGGTTCGAGAAGATCGGCGATCCGCACGAGGGAATCGACGCCGCGGTGGGCTCGCTGGACGCCCTGCTCGAGCTGGCCGCGCGCGACGAGGCCGAGGGGCTAGGCGACGCGCCCTGGCCGCCGCATTTTCGAAAGATGGAAGGAGAGGCGCCGCGGGTTGCACCGTCTCGCGCGAAGCGACGCCCGAAGTCCTGATCCCACGCCCCGGGGGGCGCGTGCGCCGAACGATCGTCACGCTCACGATGTCGTTGTTGCTCATAGGGAGCGCGGTGCGGCACGCACACGCGCAGGAAGTGCGCGGCACCGTGCGCGAGAGAGTGAGCCGCCTGCCGATATCCGGCGCCGTCATCGCGTTGCTGGACGCCGGCGGCAAGACGCTCGGACGCAACATCACCGACGAGCAAGGGCGCTATCGTATCATCGTATCGTCGAACACCACGCAGCTGCGGTTCATTCGGATCGGTTTTCGGCCGACGACGGTTCCGTTGAATCGAAAAGGCGGCTCGGTCGACACGCTCGACGTCTTGATGACGACGCTGCCGACGATGCTCGAGCCGATGGCCGTCACAGCCAACGGCTGTCCGCGCCGGGACGACACCGGACCGGCGCTCGGACTGCTCGAGCAGGCACGCGCGAGTTTGCTCAACAGCGTCGTCGCGCGAGAAGCCAATCCCGGAAGGGTCGTGCGAATCCGATTTCAACGGCGCATGGACGGCACGAGCGATCGGATCGCTCATCAGAGTGTGAAGATCGATTCGAGCGCGCGGTCGGAGCGTCCATTCGTCTCGGCGCGAACGGGCGCCGAGTTCGTCCGCGACGGCTTCGTCAAGGACGATGGGGGGGGAGCGACATATTTCGCCCCCGATGCAGACGCGCTGCTCGACGATGCGTTCATCGCGGGGTACTGCGTCCGCCTCGTGCGAGGCGACCGAGGGCACCCGACGGAGGTCGGTCTGGGATTCACCGCCGCGACGCAGTCGCGAACACGAATCGACGTCGACGGTGTGCTCTGGGTCGACACGACGCAACGCCAATTGCGGCGCCTCGAGTTCCGCTATGTGGGGTTGGCTCGCTCCGCCGAGCCGGCGAACCCCGGCGGTCAACTCTGGTTCCGCGACATGCCCAATGGCGTCGTGATCATCGACCGATGGTCGCTGCGACTCCCGGCGCTCGACCCCGATTCGTTGTACGACAATCGTACAGCAAGATTCACCCGTCGTGACCGGCTCTACGCGCAGGAATCGGGGGGTGAAGTCGCGCATATCGCCTGGCCGTCGGGGCTGGCGTGGGACGCTCCGCTCGGCACGCTCGCGCTCACCGCGCTCACACGCTCGCACACACCGGCCGCCGGAACACAGGTGAGGCTCGAGGACACGGACTACTCCGGCCGCGTCGACGCGAAGGGCCAAGTCACGCTGAACCGCTTGCTCCCCGGACCCTACAATCTCGTCGTGATCGACACGGCGCTCGAGACGCTCGCCATCCAGCTTCACACCCGACTGAAGTTCGAAGCGGTGCGTGATTCGACGCACCGCGCCACGGTCGAAGTGTCGACGGCAAACGACTACGTGCAGGACCGTTGCCGGCACGACGGCATCTGGAACGCGTTCATACCGCGCCGGCCCGGCGCGGTTTGGATGATCGGCCGAGCCGTCTCGAGCGATGGACTGAGCGTGGATGAGACGCGGGCGAGCCTCGCCGAGGGGTCGGCGGCAAAGCGCGCGAAGGACGAGTCGTCGCCCTTTGCGTTGCTCGCGTCGGACAAGGAGATCACGAGCACGCGCACGGGTACCGACGGCATCTACGAGTTGTGCCAGGGCAGGTTCAGCGTCGGCGATTCGGTCATCGTCACGCTACGCGCTCGCGACGGCGCTACCGTCAAGTTTCCCTACGTCTTGCGCGACTCGCTGACGGTGCTGCCGATGAAGCCATTTCCTCCGAGGACTCCCTGATGCGCTAGCGAGCGAAGATCGACGCCAGCTCGTGCGGCGGCACGACCTCGAGCTGGTCGAAGGTGCAGTCGCGCGGAGCCTTGTCGGGCCGCCAGCGTCTGAACTGCGCCGTGTGCCGAAAGCGGCCGTTCTGCATGTGGTCGTACGCGACTTGGACGACGAGCTCCGGGCGCAGCGCTTCCCACGACAAATCTTTCCCCTGACTCCACCGGCTCATCGCGCCTGGCCGGCGATATGCGCCGTCCGCGGAGTCGGCCTCCGCCCACTCGCGCCACGGATGGCTCTCGAGCGCGTTCTCGCGGTACGGCGCGAGAAAGTCCACCAGCGCGCGCCGTTTGGCGGCCGTGAAGCTGGCGCACACACCGACGTGGTGGAGCTTTCCAGAATCGTCATAGAGGCCCAGCAGGAGCGAGCCCACAGCCGTTTGCTCGCTCCCTTTGTGCCAGCGAAAGCCGGCGACGACGCAGTCGCAGTCGCGCTCGTGTTTGACCTTGAGCATGACGCGTTTGTTCGGCTCGTACGGCCCTTCCTCGCGCTTCGCCATGACGCCGTCCAGCCCCGCGCCCTCGAAGCGCTTGAACCAATCGGCGGCGAGCGCGCGATCGGCCGTCGCGGGCGTCACGTGCACCGGTGCGGCAACGCCGGCGAGCATCGACTCGAGCATCGACCGGCGCATCGCGAACGGATGCTGTCGCAGGTCGGTCGATCCATCGGCCAACATGTCGAAGAACACGATCGAGGAAGGAATCTCCGCGGCGAGCTTCTTCACGCGCGACGCGGCCGGGTGCAAGCGAAGCTGCAGCGCGTCGAAGTCGAGCCCGTGCTCGCTCGCGATCACGATCTCGCCATCGAGCACGCAGCGCTCGGGAATGCGCGCCTTCAACGCTTCGACGAGCTCCGGGAAGTAGCGGTCGAGCGGCTTTTCGTCGCGGCTCTGGATGAACATCTCATCGCCGTCGCGGAAGACGAGCGTGCGAAACCCGTCCCACTTGGGTTCGAAAATCCAGCCCTCACCCGTTGGAAGCTCGTCGAGACGATTGGCGAGCATCGGGAGCACAGGTGGATTGACGGGAAGATTCAACTGACCGGCACCACCATGACCGTGATTCCCGTGGCATCCACGTGGATCGCGTGCGGCGTGCGGACAAGCCGCAGCATCACCGTGTCGCATCGCCCGCATCGCAGCACGACTCCCATGCTCTGCCCGTACTCGGCGAGCGCCCCAAGTGGCGCAGCGGTGTGACATCCGGCGCATGTGGCCACCGCAGTCGTCACATCGCGCGCGAACAGCTCACTGAGCTGCCCCGCCGCCGCGTTTCCATCCAATCGCATCTGATCAGGCATCGTTTCTCCGCCCTTCCTCGGTCCACCCGTCAACCCGTCCACCCGTCCACCGTCCACCCGAATCAACTCGTCGGTCCAAACCGTTCCGTCCGGATTCTCGATGCGTCGTAGCCGATCTCGACCAAGAGATTCGCCGCGGCTTCGACGAATGGCGTGGGGCCGCAGACATATGAAAGCGAGCCCTCCTTCGCGGGCCAACCTGCCGCCTCGAGCATGGCTCGGTCGATGCGGCGGCGCTCGCCCTTCCAATCGCTCGATGCCGGCTCGCGCGTGAGCGTGAACGTCACACGCGTTTCGCCGTCGTTCGATAGATCAGCCAGCTCGCGGATGTAGATGATGTCGGACACGGTTCTCGCCGAGTACAGGAGATGCATGCGGCTGCGCGAGCGAAGCTCGGACGCGGCGTGAGCGCGGTGCCGCAGCATCGCCATGAGCGGCACGATCCCCGAGCCGCCGGCGATTAGGAATACCGGACCTTCGTCCCTCGAGCTCCACACGAAGTATCCGCCGATCGGCCCGCGTACTTCTACGCCATCGCCGGCATGGAGCACGTCGCAGAGATACGGTGAGACTTCGCCATCGTCGAGGCGCTCGATCGTGAGCTCGATGCGCGGATTCTCCGGGGCCGAGGCGATCGAATAGGACCGCTGCGCTTGGTACCCGTCCTCGGCGACGAGTCGCACGTCGACATGTTGGCCGGCTCGATGACCGCGCCATCCGGGAACATCGAGCACGAGCGTGTGCGCGCGCGGCGTCTCTTGCCGAGTCTCGACGACGCTCGCGACCTGCCACGCGAGGCGTGGCGGGGAAGCGGCGGCCGTTTCGCTTTCTTCAGTCACGTCACGGGTCGCCTTGGTACCGCTGTTCCGTCCACGGATCGCCGCGGTCGTGGTAGCCGAGCTGCTCCCAGAACCCTGGCTGGTCGCGATCCATCAGCGTGAGCCCGCGCACCCACTTGGCGCTCTTCCAGAAGTAGAGATGTGGCACGAGCAGGCGCGCCGGTCCTCCGTGCTCGGGATCGAGCGGTCCGCCGTCGAACTGAAACACGACCCACGCTTTGCCGCCCGTGACGTCGGCGAGCGGAAGGTTCGTCGTGTAGCCGCCGTCGCTCCTCGCCATCACGAACGCGGTTTTCCGCAGTCCCTTCTCTTCCGCCGCGTTCAGCAGCGTGTCGACTGAAACCCCTTCCCACTTCGTGTCGAACTTTGACCACTTGGTCACGCAGTGGATGTCCACCGTCGGCGTTTCGTGCGGGAGCGCCAGCAACTCCTGCCACGACCATCGCACCGTGTCGTCGCCACCGCGGATGGTGAAATCCCACCTGTCGAGCGGCGTGCGAGGCGTGGGGCCGGCGGAGAGCACGGGAAAGTCGCGCGTCTCATACTGCCCGGGCGGCAGTCGGCCCGGCGGTGCAGCCGGCCGCTTGGAGTGGAAACCGCGCGCGATGAACGGAATGTCGGCCATGGCTCGGACGAGTGGTGAAAGCGACACGCAAGCTACACGCACTCAAAGGGAACCGAGCCCGGTCCAGACCGCAAATCAGGCTGCTTGTCCGCTGCTATTCGGCTCGCATCGCCACCACCGGATCCACCGCCGCCGCGCGCCGCGCTGGCAACCACGAGGCCAGCGTCGCCGTCCCGGCGAGCACGACGCACACGACCGCGAACGTGAGCCCATCCAGCGCGCTCACGCCGAAGAGCAGCGCGCTCATGGTGCGCGTCGCGAGCAGCGCCCCAACCAACCCGATCGCGAGGCCGACGAGTGTGAGGCGCGTGCCGCTCCGCAGCACCAGCGCGACGACGTCGTGCGGAGTCGCGCCCAGCGCGATTCGAAGGCCGAACTCTCGGCTCCGTTGGCTCACGCCATACGAGATGACGCCGTAGATCCCGACCGCCGCCAACAACAGCGCGACGAGCGCGAACGCGCCGCACACCACGGTGTAGAAGCGCGGCTGCTCGACCGAAGCCGAGATGGCATCGCGCAACGCCTGAAGACCATAGACGGGAGCGTTTCGATCGACCGCCGCAACCGCGGACCGAATCTCGCGCTCCGCCGTCACTTGATCCGCGTTCGTGCGCACGGCGAACGACGGTCCAAACGGGAGGAGCGCGTACGGCACGTACGTCGCCGGCTCCGGTTTCGCCGACAATGACGTGTGTGTCACCGTGCGCACGACGCCGATGATCTCTCCGCGCGTGCGGAGCGTGTCTTTGGGATCGGCGGACACGGTGTGGTTGATGCCGAACGTGAGGTGCTTGCCGATCGGATTCTGTCCGGGAAAGTCGCGCGCCGCCAACGCCTCGTTGATCACCACCACCGGCGCGGCGCCGAGTCGGTTCTCCTGATCCGCGAACGTGCGCCCTCGCAGCAGCGTCATGCCCATCGTCGCGAAGTAACTCGGCGACACCGGCAGCAGCCGCGACTCGGGCTCCGCGCCCTTTTCCGGCTTGGGTTGTCCGTCGATCGTGAACGACGTCGACACGGAGAAGGCGGGAGCGCGGTCGAACGGCCGGTTGGCGGCGACGGCAACGCCGGTGACGCCCGGCAGCGCGGCGAGACGCGTGAGCACCGCCTCGGCGAACCTGTTGTCCTGCGCGTCGTACTGATACTTCGAGCCGGCGAGCGCGAGGTCGAACACGATCACGTTGTCGGCGCGAAAGCCCGGATCGACGGAGAGCAATCGCACGAAGCTCCGCACGAGGAGTCCGGCGCCGACGAGCAACACCGTTCCGAGCGCGATCTCCGTCAGCACGAGCAGCGCGCGAGTCCTGTGCGCACCGCCGGTGATTCCGCGCGCGCCGGCGCGCAGCAGCACCGAAGGATTCGTCCTCGACAAGTGAAGCGCCGGCGCCACGCCGAAGCCGATCCCGGTCACCACGGCGATGAGCGCCGAGAACGCGAGCACGCTCGCGCTCATCGAGAGATCGGTCAACCGGGGGAGACCCGAGGGACCGAAGCGGACGACAGCGTCCACGATCCAACTCGCGACGAGGATTCCGAGCGCCGTGCCCGCAAACGCGAGAACCACGCTCTCCGTCACGAACTGCCGCGCCAGTCGAGCCGGGCTGGCGCCGAGCGCGGTGCGCACGGCGACTTCCGACGCGCGGGCGGTCGCGCGTGAGAGCATGAGGTTGCTGATGTTCACGCACGCGATCAGAAGCACGAACACGACGGCGCCGAACAGCACCCAGAGCGGCCGCTCGACGCTGCCGACGAGCTGCTCGCGAAGCGGCGTCGCCGTCGCGCTGACCTTGGCGTCGTACTTCGGCCACGCTTGCGCGATGCGATACGCGATCGCGGCGAGATCGCGTCGCCCGGCGTCCAGTGTCACGCCGTCGGACAGCCGAGCGATCGCGTTGACGGAGTGATACCCGCGCGCCGTGTCGCCGACTTCCCAATCGAGCCACACGGCGGGGAGCCAGACGTCCGGCTGGCCGGGAAACGTGAATCGCGGCGGCGCGATGCCGACGACTTGATACAACGAGTCGCCGAGCGTGATTCGGCTTCCCACGATCTTGGGGTCGCCGCCGAACTCGCGGTGCCAGGCGCGGTCGGACAACACCGCGACCTTCGGCGCGTCCTTGGCATCCGAGCCGCGTTGAAAGAAGTGTCCGGCTTCTGGCGCGACGCCGAGAATGTCGAAGAACGATCCGCCGACGCGAGCACCGCTCAAGCGGACGGCAGGTCCCGATTGGCGCGTGAGCGTCTGGCTGCGCCCGGATTCCACCGACGCGATGGCGGAGAAGCTCCGCGTCTGGCGCTGAAAGTCGATGAGATCTTGCGGCGAGATCTCCTCCGGACTGCCCTTCGGATCGACAGCTTCGAGGTAGACGAGGCGATCCGGCCGCGAAAAACCGAGCGGGTTGAGCAGCACACCGTCGACGAGACTGAACACGGCCGTCGTCGCGCCGATGGCGAGGGCAAGAGTCGCAAGCACGGTCAGCGTGAACACCGGCGTGCGCCCGAACTGGCGCAGTGCGAGACGAATGTCTTGAGCGAAATTGTCCATTAGGTTGTCGGCAGGGTCGGCCGGTAGTCAATGAAAGAGCCGTACCTGTGGCAGCGCGCTGGGAGCACACGCCGAACTGGATGGCTTGCAATCGCTTACTGCGATTCGCGATTGGCGGGCATCGGTGGCGGGTCGTCCGCTCGTGGGATCCGGTGTCCCATGAGCGGACAGCGATCGAAGATCCAGTTCCGCGCCGGCGTCGTACCTCTCCTGAAAATCCAACTCAACCTCGATTCGGGAGAGCTTCATCATGTCGTTCAAACGCGTGTTCCCCGCCGCCTCCGTGGCCGCCGTCGCCGCGCTGGCCTTCGTCCTTCGCACCGGCTCCGCTTCCCCCGTCCCGGCTTCGACGCATGCGTGGGCGCTCGACGACCCGACCATCGTGGCGATCTTCGACGCCGCCAACACGTCGGACATCGAGACCGGTGAGCTCGGCGCCAAGAAAGGCTCGACGAAAGAGATCCGCGACTTCGGTGCGATGCTCGCGCGCGACCACAAGGTCGTGCGCCAACAGGGCCGCGATCTGGCGAAGAAGCTCGGCGTTACGCCGACGCCGCCGAAGGACGACGACGGCATGAAGAGCCACGCCGCGCTCATGAAGCGCCTCAACAGCCTGTCGGGCGCGGAATTCGACAAGGCGTTCTTGCAGAACGAAGTCGGCTACCACGACGCGGTGATCGGTGCGGTGACGAAGACGCTGCTGCCGGCGATTCAGAACGCGGCGTTGAAGGATCTGGTCACGAAAGTGGCGCCGGCGTTCGTGGCGCACCGCGACGCGGCGAAGAATCTGCTCGACAAGCAGGGCATGTAGGTGGGGTGCGGGGCGCGGGATGCGGAGACCCGCGCCCCTCGATTCCGTGCCGCTTCATCCGCCGATACATGGTGGCGCGATGAATCCCGAGCTCGCATGCCGCCCGTCCCGTGTCCCACGCCGCGCTCTCGAGCGCGGCGACCAACTCGCTCCGCTCGGCCAATGAGCGGGCGGGCGAGTTTGGTTTCGAGGCAGCGGCACTCCGGTTCGCGACGGCGGCGTCGATCGCCGCCGCGTCGATCATGCCGCTCGCGAAGACGCGTGCTGCTTCGAGCACCTGACGCAGCTCGCGCACGTTGCCCGGCCAGGCGCGCGTCATGAGCGTGGCCGTCGCATCGTCGGTCACGCGTGCGGCGGCACCGAGGAAGTGCCGCGCCAGCATCGGAATGTCGTCGACGCGATCGACGAGCGCCGGCACGCGCAGAACGACGCCACTCAGCCGGTGCCACAAGTCGGCGCGGAAGCGCCCGTCGCGAACCAACTCGGCGAGATCGTCGTTCGTCGCCGCGATCGGTCGGAAATCGCTCCGCGCGTCGCGCGCGGCGCCGATCGGGCGAAACACGCCGGTTTCGATCGCGCGCAGCAGCTTGGCTTGAAGCGGCAGCGGCAGTCCGCTGATCTCGTCGAAGAACGCGGTTCCCCCGTTTGCTTCGCGCAGGAAGCCCATGGCCTCGCCGATCGCGCCCGTGTACGCGCCGCGCACGTGGCCGAAGAGCGCGTCCTCGAACATGGTGTCGCCGATTGCGCATACATTGAACGCCACCAGGGCTCCGGTCCGCCCGCTCGCGCGGTGCAGCTGCGCGGCGACGAGCTCCTTGCCGCTGCCGGTCGGTCCCTCGATGAGCACGGGCAACCGCGTCGGGGCGACCCGCGCGATGAGCGCGCGGAGCTCGCGCATCGGCGCGGATTCGCCGACGATCGCGACGTCGCCGGGCCGGTCGGTCACGGTTTGATCTTCTCCGCCCGGTCGCGCAGCGGCGACGTGAGACGCTCGGCGTCGTCGTCGCTCCGGATGACGCGCGGCGTGAGGAAGATGAATAGTTCCGTCTCGGTCGTGCTTCGCGAATGCCGGCCGAAGAAACCGCCGATGAGCGGAATGCTCGAGAAGAACGGGACGCCCTCGGACTGCACGTCGTGCTCGCGATCGGTCAGCCCGCCAAGGACGATCGTCTGTCCGTCGTGCACGATGAGATCCGTGCGCACCGAGCGCGTGGAGATCACCGGCGCGTTGAACTGCGTCTCAGTCGTCGCGTTGCTCACCTCCTGCGACACGTCGAGCTGCACGGTGCCGTCGATGCTGATGGTGGGGCGCACGCGCAGCCGTGTGCCGACATCCTTGTACTGCACCACCTCATCGCGAATGCCGACATCGGACGCGGGCAACGTCCGCGATACCTGCACGAACGGCCGCTGGCTGCCGACGACGACTTCGGCCTGCTCGTCGTTCGCCGTGAGCACGACCGGCCGGCTGATGATTCGCACGTCGCCGCGTCCGGCGGCCACGCCGATCGTCGCGTCGAGATTCAGCCCGCCGAGCCCCATGACTTTGAGGGTGAAGTCGCCGAGTCCGCCGGATCCCGGGGAAAGCGCCCCGCTGCCGAGCGCCGCGCCGCCTCGGTGCGACAGGCTCACGTCGTCGGCGGCGGCCTGGAGTCCGAGGCTGAAGCTGCGGTCGCGCTGTGCTTCGACGATCAGCACTTCGATGAGCGCTTGCGGCGGCCGCACGTCGATCTGGTCGACGATCGACTTGATGAGGTCGAAGTCGGCGCGGTTGGCGCGAATGAGGAGACTGTTGGCGTGCGGGTCGGGAACGATCGTGATGTCGCCGGTGAGCGTAGCGGGACGGCCGCCCGAAGCCGGCGACGACGACGGCGAAAGCGTGCCGGCATCGAGCGGCGGCATTTGGTTGGCGCGCAGCTCGTCGGCGAGAGTCCTCGACTGCGACGTGTTTTGGATTTGGCCGAACGTACCACGCCCGAACAGCGTGTTGACGTTCGACGCAACGTCGGCCGCGCGGGCGTGTTTCAGCGCGATGACGAAGAGCTCCATGGTGGCTTGCGGGCGCGCGGCAGGCGCAAAGCCCGTCGTCGCCGGCGCCGCCGATCGCGACGCGGGCGACATTTCTTTGAGCCGCGCGCGATAGGTGCCGGAGGCGGTGTCGCTCACGAGCTCGTAACCCTGCGCGTCGAGCAGGCCGCGCAGGTAGCGCACGACGTCGGCGCGCGGCACCGGGTGCGGCGTCTCGAGCGTCACCTGTGGACCGGCCGTTGCGCCGGCGAAGATCACCGGCCGGTCGAGATACTGCTGCATGATCTGCACGGCCGATCGCAGTTCGGTGGCGACGATGCGAATCGTCACGCTGTCCGACGGCGCTTGCGGAACCTGCGCCTGTCCGGCGGTGGCCGCCATGACGACGGCCGTCAGCGTCATGAGGCTTCTCACGTCCCGCCCTTGAAGACGAGCGACCACGTCGTGTCGGGACTCTGCACCACGACGGCGTCGCGTGTGACGCTCCGAATCACCAGCTTGTCGAAGCGCGTGCCGGGCGTCGCGATCGTACCAGGCGGCTGGCCGGGAATTCCGTCGATCACCGCTTGCCACGGCGGACCGCCGATGATCGCCTTGAGCACGAGCGTCGGCCGCATGACGGGCACCACGGGACCAACCGCCTCGCCGTCGGCGGACGGATCGAATCGCACCGACGCAGGCTCGTTCGCCAGCCGAAACGGATCGTTCGACACGACCCCCTCCTCGGCGTCCGCGAGAGCGCTGTCGCCGAGTGGTTGGTGTTGGGCAGGGTTCGCCAGAGGGATGGTGCGGCGGAGGAGCGTTGGCGGCGAAGCCGCCCGCCAGCGAAGTGCGCCCGCCGCGAGCGCCATCGCCGATCCGGCCACGAGAAGCGGTGTGACGATCGCTTGTCTCATGACCGTCGCGATACTCCGCTCCGCACAAGGCCGGAAACGAGCACGTCGAGTCGCAGCGCCTCCGCTTTGCTTGACGGCGCCATCGGATCCGGCGCCGTGACGGACAGTTCTCGCACCGCCAGCGGATTTTTCGAAATGGCGATCGCGTGGAGAAGAGACGCCAGGCCCGCGACGTCAGCGACGCCGTTCAGGCGAACGGAGACTTCGGTGAATCCATTTGACGTCACGCTGTCCGATCGCAGCTGGATCGACGAGACTCGCACCGAGCACGAGTCGGCGAGATCCTCGAGCGTGGAAGCGAGACGGGCGACCGCTTCGGACGCGCCAAGCGCCGTTGGCACCAGAGAGTCGATGGCCTCGAGCCTCGCGCGGCGTGCGCCGAGAGAGTCACGCGCGGCCCGGAGCTCGCGCGGGTCGACGGAGGCGGCGACGACGAGCTGGTTGGCTCGAAGCGAGGCGGCGGCTCGATCGCGTTCCCACGCGGCGACAGCCGGAGCGCCCTTCGTGGCCGCGAACAAGCTCGCGATCACGCCCGCGCCAACGATCAGGGTGCGCCGGTCTCGTGACGTCATCGTCGTGGGCGTTGGTGCGGTGACAGCCGGCGAAGCCGGATCGTCGCGCGTTCGAGCGACGCGTGTTTGCCCGCGTCGCGCATTACCGAACCAAGTATCCGCGGCGAGGTGACCCGCTCCGCGTGCGTCAGCTCCGTGACCGCGTCCGCCGCGTTGGGTGTGAGAATCGAGAGACTTACCTCGACCGAATCGACGTGCACGCCGAGCACCGCGGTCGACTCCGGGAGGACGCGCGCAAGCTCGGCCAACACGAGAGGAACGTCCCCGCGCCTCGCGACGAATCGATCCACCTGGTCGAGCGACGCGGTGATCGAGCGGAGGTTGCCTTCGACGCTCGTCGCCGCGGCTCGTATCTCACCACGTTGCTCGGCGAGGCGCATCGCGCGACGGGCATCGAGCGATCCGCGAATTCCGGGCGCGAGGAGAGCCGCGACGATCGAGAGGGTGAATGTCGCCGCCGAGGCGACTAAACGCAGTCGCGCCAGCGACCGAGCCTTTCGCGGATCCGCGGGCGGGCGCCACGCGAGCGAGTGGTTCGGCGAACAATTCGCCGCGGCGAATGCCGCCGCGTAGTGGCACGCGTCCGCACCGATGGAACGAATTGCCGTCGGCAAGTCTTCCGGCATTTCGCTCGGTTCACTGGTCGCCTCGGCGCGCGCGCGACGAAATTGCCGAATCGTCCTGGCGTCAGCGATGGTGAATTCGGCGACCACGTCGCCATCGACGACACGGTGCGAACCCGGTGGAAGCGCCGCGAGCATGGCCACCGGCTCGGGAACGAACGCGACAGCTCGCAAGCCGTTCTCGCGAAGCCCGTCGATGGCATCGTCCACGAGCGTTCCATCGAGCGCGGCGCTCCACGCCGATCCGTCGTCGCCCCGTTGAACCTTCGTGACGACGAGTCGCGGCGACGAGCGCAGAAAAAACGCGGCGACGTTTTCGCGCACCAGTGTCGACGCGAGGTCGGCGCGCATCGTCGACGGCAAGCCGCCGATTTTCTTGATTTGCGCATACGAGACGCCCAGCGCGACCACGACGCGAATGCCCGACCGGCGCTTCGGCGCCGCCGACACCAGTTCGGCGACCGCCGCGCGAACGCCTTGACCTTGACCACGCACGACCCGTCCGCGCCATCGCACGCCGCCGCGTTGCACGATGACGGCGGCGCACTCGGCACGGGTGATCGAGATACCGAGACGCGTCGTCATGGATCACTCCGCACGGACACGAGCCGCGCGACGTTCCCGTCGCGTGTGAGCGATAGCCTCAGCGACGACGCATTCGGCGGAGAGCCGCTCGACGCGCGCACGGTGAGAATCCACGCGTCGGGCGTCGGCGTGGAGACGTGCGCGGCGTCCGCGTACCGCGCCAACAGCGAGTCGGCGGATGATCGTGAAACCAACCCGACGACGCCGAGCAAGTCGCCGATCGGCTCGCCTTGCTCACGAAGCCGCGCGATCGCCTCGGCGGTCTCGCGCGTGACGCCCGGAACGGACATGAGTACGGTGACCGGCGCCGTCGCGAGCGAAACCCGGCCGCCGTCCGTACCGAGTACCGTGTCGAAATCGGCGAGACGCTCGAATCCACGGATACGGGCCAGCTCGCGCACGTCGGCGAGCGGACCGTTCCGCGGCGGCTCGCGTTGCTGAGCGAGGTACCAGCTTCGCTCGGCGCCCGCGCGTCGCGCGACCTCGTCCGAGTCTCTCCAGTCCGCGAGGGCGTCGACCATCTCGCGAGATCTGGTCTCGGGAGCGCCGAGCCCCGCGAGGAGACGCGAGATCATCTCGTCGGACGCCGTGTTGGCGTCGAGGCGCGTACCGGCTGCTTCGAGCTGAAGGGAACACGGATGCTCGAGCGTCAGCACACGCGGCAAACGGCGATCGAGGGTTTGCCAGACGGCGGCTGCGTCGCGGTCGTCGCCCAGCAGGGCGTCGATGGTTGCCCTCGCGCGCGACGCACAACCGTTCGCTGTCCAGTACGCGCGCTCCAGCTCCGTCCGGTTGCGCGACGCATGCACCGCGAGGCGGCCGACCAGCGCGCCACCGGCGGTGACGACCGCGGCGACGGACATCACCCAGAGCATCGTGATCATCGTGAAACCGCGGCGGCTAGTCACGGCGCACCTGGACCGGGAATACGATCGTGTCCCTGGCCGACACGAGCGCGACGGCCGCGGGAAGCGTCGTCGCGGACGACCAGCGCGTCGCCCACGCGGTATCACGCGGATTCGCGTCGAGATATCGCCACAAGCGCCGCCCCGCGTCGCGGCGCAGCGTCAGCGACCCGCCGACCGACAGGTCGGCGACGACGGCGCTGCTGTCCTCGCGATCGTCGATCGCGAGCGTGGCGTCGCACGGCTCGGACCATCCACCGGGCGTATCGCATCGCGTCTGGAATGACACGGAGCGTTCGTCGCCGGCGAACTTGCGCATCGTGTCGTTACTCGCGTGCGCCTCGACGATGAGTCGGCGAAGAACGCGCGCGCCGTTCGACTCGCGGTCGCCGCCGGCGCCGCGTGCGATGATGCGCGCCGTCTCGTCGTTGACTTGATCCAGCAGCAACACTCCACCCAGCATCGCCGCTCCGGTCATCGAGAGCGCGAGAATGAGCTCGAGCAACGTGAACCCTCTTCGGTTACGGCGTGAGGCCACGGCTGGAATCAGGACGGTAGAGAGCGGTGCGCAGCAGAACGGCGGAGGTGTCGGACGCGGCGACCGCGACGTCGAACAGGTCCGGTGATGTTTCCGTGACGGTCGCGCTGAACCCGGCAACGTCATGGCGGCCGAGTGACGCGAGCAGGCTCGCGCGATCCATCGCCGCCAGGCGGTCGAGAACGCGCGACGCGCCTCGTGTCTCCTCCTCCGCGTCTCGCGTCGAACGCATCGAGCGGCTGGTTTGGCCGAGCAGCGCGACCATCGCGACGCCGCATACGGCGAGCAAGACGAGCGCGACGAGCACTTCGACGAGCGCCGACCCGCGCCGCGTGTCACCGCGCATGCGACGGTCTGCCTGTGAGTCGATCCGCGTCGAGCAATCCCCCCGAATCGGCGACGACGGTGCCGTCGGGTCTGACGGTCGCTGAGAACGCGCGTCCGTCCCGCACGAAGCGAACGACGATCGCGCGCGACGAATCGACCGCGACGCGAAGACTCTCGGCGAGGATCGCGCGCGGGTCGTTCGGCGCCGGCCGGTCGAATCGGCGAACGGCCAGCACGGCCACGCTCGCAATGACGCCGAGTACGGAGAGCACCACGAGCAGCTCGACGAGCGTCGTGCCGCGCAGTTCGCGAGGGTCTCGCGTCATGCCGGGCGCACGCTGTAGATGGCCTGGAGCAGTGCCGCCGCGATCACCGCGACCACGCCCGCGAAGAGCAGCAAGAGCGATGGCTCGAGCATTCGCACCGCGGCGCGGATCGCCTGATCGACGCGCTGTTGTTCGATGCGCGCCGCGTGCGCCAACATCGACGGGAGTCGCCCCGACTCCTCACCAGCGCGCACGAGACGAAACGCCGTTGGTGTGGCGGCGTCGTTGGCCTCGAGCGAGTGCGACAGCGATTGGCCCGCTGCGATTCCGGCGCGCGCGCGCCGGAGTCGTGTTTCGAGCTCGGCATCCGACGCCGCGCGCGCTGCGAGATCGAGCGCCGTCGCGATCGGCACGCCGCTCTCGAGCAACGCGGAGAGCGAATGCGCCATTCGCGAAGTGGCGGCGGCGCGTCTGATCGAGCCGACGGCCGGCACCGCGAGCAGAAAGCGGCACCATCGCAAGCGTCCGGCGTCCGTGCGAACCCATGCCCGCCACGAGGCGAAACCGACCGCGCCAAGAATCAGCATGGGCAGCGCGGCCACGCGTCCGAGCTCCGCGGAGCGCAGCACGAGCCGCGTGGACGCGGGGAGCGTTTGTCCAATGTCGCCGAGGATGCGCGCGAACCGCGGGAGGACGACGGTGACGAGCATCGTGATCGCGAGAACACCGGCCACCGCCACGACGAGTGGATACGCTAGCGCAGCGCGCACCGCGGCGCGCATCTCGGCGGTCGCTTCGGTCAGATCCGCGGCCCGACGAATCGCCGGCCCGAGACCGGCGCCGGCCTCGCCGGCCTGCGCGATGCCGACCACGAGACCAGGGATTTCGACCGGCGCGTTCGCGAGCGCGGCGGCCAACGTTCTGCCTTCGCGGACGGACTGACGGATGTGCGGCAGAGAATCGCGCCAACCGCGGGGCGCAAGCTCCTCGAACGCAAGGAGCGCGCGCCCCGCGGAAAGTCCGGAGTCCAGCAGGTCGCCAAGCATTCGAAGCCCGAGCGCGAGGTCGCGCGGTGACAGCGGGGCCCGCCGTTGGGCGTGAATGCCGCGCGATTCGATCGACAACACGAGCAGGCCGCGCGACGCGATCACATCGCGGGCGTCCCGCAACGACTCGGCGGCGATCGTGCCGTGGTCGAGCGACCCGTCGCGCGCGACGGCGTCGAAAGCGAAGAACTGCTGCATGGGTGCCGAGGAGGTGCTGGCGGCTACTGATGAACCGGGCCGTTCCACGACGTGATGTCCGCGTCCTCGCCCTCGCCGCCCGGCTTTCCGTCCTTGCCGAGCGTGTAGAGATCGTACGAGTTCGGATTCGCGACTCCGGGCGCGGAGTAGGCGTACGGCCGCCCCCACGGATCCGTCGGTACGAGCTGGCGGAGATACGGTCCCTTCCAGTTCGCGGGCGGTGTTCCGGACGCGGGCAACGTTCGAAGCGCCTCGAGTCCCTGATCGGTCGTCGGAAACGCGTCGTTGTCGAGGCGGTAGGCGTCGAGCGCGAGCGAGAGGATCTGGATCTGGCTTCGCGCGCTGTTGCGACGAGCCTCGCCGACATTGCCGAAGAGCGCCGGCGCGACGATCGCGGCAAGCGTGGCGATGATCGCGATCGTGACGAGCAGCTCGATCAGGGTGAATCCGGCGCGCGCGCGCGTGCCGAGCGGCGTCGATCTATGCGTGAATGACACGGGCGACCTCTTCGACGGTGGTCACGCCGGCCAGGATCTTTTGCCAGGCGTCGGAGCGCAGTGACGTGAGGCCGGCGCGCGATGCGTGAGCGTGCAGCGACGAACGCGGTTCGCTCGCCGCGATTGCGTCGCGCAGCGCGGTGTCCACGCGCACCAGCTCGAAAACGCCGATACGCCCACGAAAGCCGGTGCCGCGACAACCGCGGCACCCCGCGCCGCGAGCGAACGCGGGCGGCGTGGTAGACGCGACGTCGCAGACGAGCGCCAAATGCTCCGCCGAGGGACGGTACGACACCCGGCAGTCGGGGCAGACGCGCCTCACGAGGCGCTGCGCGAGAACTCCCTCGAGCGTGGCGGCGATGAGATACTCGGGGATTCCGAGGTCGACGAGACGCGGGACGGCGCTGATCGCGTCGTTCGTATGGAGGGTGCTGAACACGAGATGGCCCGTCATGGCCGCCTGAACGGCGATCTCCGCCGTCTCTCGGTCCCGCATCTCTCCGATCATCACGACGTCGGGGTCCTGACGCAGGATTGCACGCAGCGCCGCGGCAAAACTGACGCCCGCCTGACGGTGTACCGGCATCTGTGTGACCCCCGAAACCTGATACTCGATGGGGTCTTCGACGGTGATGATCTTCTCGATGGAGGCGTCGCGCCGAGCGAGCGCCGCGTATAGGGTCGTGGTTTTGCCGCTGCCGGTTGGCCCGGTGACGAGCACCAGACCGTGCGGGGCCTCGGACAGTTCGGTCATGACGCGCCAGACATCCGGTGGCATGCCCAGCGAGTCCAGTCCGGCCGGTCGTCCGCCATGGTCGAGCAGGCGCAAGACGAGACTTTCGCCGTACATGGTGGGCACGGTCGACACGCGGAGGTCCAGCTCGCGCGACTCGAGGCGGACGCGAATCCGCCCGTCTTGCGGGCGCCGGCGCTCCGCGATGTCCAACTCGGCGAGCAGCTTGATGCGCGAGATGACGGCATGATGGAGGTGACTCGGCGGTTCCGGAGCGGGTGCCAGGACTCCGTCGACGCGGAAACGCGCCGAGAGTCCGCTGCGCGTCGCTTCGAGATGGATGTCGCTCGCGGCGGCGTCGTAGGCGTCGCGAACGAGGAGGTTCACGTAGCGGATGACGGGCGGCTGGTTCGCCAGATCGCGTACGTCGGTAGCCAGCGCGTCTCCCGACGCATCGCCCCCGGCGTCGACTCGAGCCAGTTCGACGTTGCGATCGGAGCGCGTCACCAAGCGCTCGATGAGAGCTTCGAGCTGCGGCCGCTGGGTCGTCTCGATGACGAAGCGCCGTCCGTACGCGAAGGCGATGTCGTGAGCCCCGTCGAGGAGCGAGCCGTCGGTCGCGGCAACGATCAGCGCTCCGTCGTCGGTCACGGCCTTGGGGCAGAGAGCGTGGTGCGCGAGAAAGTCGCGCGAGAGCTCAGGAGGCAGCTCGAGCAATCCCAGCAACGGGGCGTCGGCCGAGGAAACGTGGGCGGCGACGTTGCTCACGAGCACGTCCTCCCGTCTGTAGGCCGGGAACCGGGGTGTAACGTTTTGTTAGAGCGGATTGCCAGGCTCGGTCGCGGATTGCCGCGGTCCGGCACAGGGCCAAGATGGCCAACTCCTTCGCGCACCGTCATTCGAGAAGTGGTATGAGACTGGCCCTAGGATGGGGCCGTCTCCGCGCTCGCGCGTCATCCGAGCATTGCTTACGGTGTAGTAAAACCGCTATGTGGATAACGTCACATTTCGGCAGTGTCCATGACACAAAGGGACGATTGATCGAAGTCCCGGCCCCGCCGATATATGGCTAAGTGGGATGGGGGGACGGGCTTTCATCTCCGTTTGGACGAGGAAAGGGACATGAATTCGCTTGCTGCGCTTCGGCATCTCGCGTTCTTCGACGAGTTGTCGCGTCGGGACGAGTCGGACGACGCCTGGAAGGAGATCTCCGCCGGGCTCGTCGTTTTGCGCCTGGTGGACCGCTGGCTCGAGGAAGGCGCCAGCGTGGTCGCCGCCGACGCATGGGGGTACGCGTCGGTGATCGAAGCGGTGGACGCTATCCCGGTCGGACGCCCTGTGCGCGGGATGCTGCGCAGCGTCGTCGACGCGATGGCCATGACAGCCACGCCTAGCTTCCGCACCGTCGCGCCGCGGCTCATGGCCTACGCGCGCGCGCTCGACTTCGACGCCCGATGGACGCTCGCCGTGGACGTGTATCACACCGTGATCGCGTCCAGCGAGCCGCTGGAAAACGCGGACACCGTGATCGCGGCCCATCTGCGATTGGGCTATTGCCTGCGTCAGATCGGCGAGGTGGATCAGTCGGCGGCGGCATACGCCATGGCGGGCCGCATCGCCGAGCAGACGGGGGACATGGTCGGCGTGCTGCGGGCACGGATCGGTGACGCGAAAATCGCCATGCTCCGGGGGAATCTTCCCCGCGCTGAGCTGATTCTCGACGGAACCATCGACGACGCGGGCAAACAGGGTTTGCCCGGGCTCGAATCAATGGCGCTGCAAGACCGCGCCAGCGTCGCGGGTATGCGCGGAGACTACGAGCTCGCGGTGCGTCTGGCCTATCGCGCGCTTCCAGGCACCGAGAGCGAGCGAAACCGAGATCGTCTGCTCCACGACATTGCCATGGCGTTCGGCCGGCTTGGCGTGCGCACCGCGGCGCGCGACGCGTTCCTCGTCCTCGTGGCGACGAGCGCGGATCAATACGTCCGCTGGTCGGCGTCGATTCAGCTGATGGCGATCGCCGCCGGCGACGGTGTCGGCCCGATGTTCGAGAAATACCGTCAGGAGCTCGCCGGCCAAACGTTGCCGTCGGCGCTTCGCGCCGAATTCGAGATCGAGACGGGCCGCGGCTACTTGACGCTGCGACACTTCGAGGAAGCGACGACCTGGCTTACCGCGGCCGTGTCGACGGCAAACGCAAACGGGCTGTATCAGCTGGTGTTCGAAGCGGAGAGCGAGCTCGTTCAGGCAAAACAGGCACGCACGCTCGAAGAACGGAGCGCGCCGTTCCAGGAAATCGCGCCCGACGTCACCGAGGTCGCCGAGGCGATTCGAACGCTGCGCGAGACGACGCTAGCCGGCGATCGTTCGGGCGGCGGGGGCGGTTCTTACTAGAAAGAAAAGAGGCGAGGCCCGGGCGGGGTGCTCGGGCCTCGCAGAATGCGACGCTAGCTCGAATCAGTTCACGCAGCGACCGTCAGTACCGATCCATCCTGTGATACACGCATCGTTCTTAGACGTCGGTGCCGTAAGGCTGGTGCAGGCGCCGAGAACGAGGGAGGCAATGGCGAGAACAAGGAGGGCAATCGGGCGGCGGCGATGCATGGGCTTTCTCCGTCGAAGGCCAGCGAGGGGACTTTCTTGGCAGGGAGGACCTTCTGGCTGGCATTTTAGGGTCGCGGCGATGCGCGTAAACGCGCATTTTGTGTCACGAAGTTGCGGTTTCATGACACCGAGCCAGCTTCCCTCTCGTGGACGTCGCTGCGTTTCTTCCACGCCCGTTGCTCCCGCAGCTCAGAATCGCTCTCGGCTCGGAGCACACACTCATCTCGGTTTCGAGTTGGGGCGAGCTCCAATCGACCGTGCAACAGCGGATGATCGACGTCGTCGTCGCCGATCCGTGTGCGACGGGCGTCGCCGACGTCGAATCGCTCGAGCTGATTCGCCAGCACTACCCTTCGCTTCCCGTCGTTCTCTACACAGCGCTCAGCGCGAGCGGCTTCGCCGCGACGGTACGGCTGGCCAGATCGGGCATCGAGCACGTCGTGTTGAGCCGGTTCGACGACGAGCCGCGAAGATTTCTGGAGTTGCTCGAAAGCATCCCCGCCCACGAGCTGGGCGAGCGGATGTTGCGGGAGCTGGCGGAGCCGCTGTCGTGTCTGCCAGTGGTCGTGGTTCGGGGAATCGATCAGTTGTTCCGGTCTCCCGCGCGGTTTACTAGTGCAGGAGACCTCGCAGCGGCGGCGGGGATGAACCTCCGCACGTTGTATCGAAACCTCGAGCCGGCGGGGTTCTACTCAGCGAGGACGCTGGTGGTGTCGGCAAGGCTGGTGCGGGCATACGCGTATCTGCGGGATCCAGGACGGTCCATCAAGGACGTGGCCGCGAAAACGGGGTACACCTCGCCCTGGCAGCTCTCTCAGCACATGCGGGAGATGACGGGACGAACAGCCGAGCAAGTACGACGCGAAATGACACCGGATGAACTGATCGCGTGCATGGTTGAACAAGTGCAGCAGCGGAGGCAGGGCGAATGACGTGGCCAGTGGTCGCCGGCTCGCCAGGGGCGCCGCCCGTGGGAATGGGTGGAGGGCGGAATGCGAGCGCGCCAAAGGACACCAAGCGGGGGGACGTGCCGCGCGGCAGATCGGTGAAGGTGCTCATCGTCGACGACGAGCCTTCCATCTGCAAGGCGCTCGGCATGGCCCTAAGCCACGCGGGCTATGAGGTCATCACCGCGCGCAGCGGGGACGCGGCGTGTACGGTGGCCGACACGCAGCGCGTGGACATCATGCTCGTCGACCTGCGCATCCCGGACATGCGCGGCGACGCGATCTTCGAGTACGCCGCCGGCGTACAGCCGCATCTCCGCGACCACACGCTGTTCGTCACGGGCGACATCAGCGACCAGGCGGTCGAGTTGATCGGTCTCTGTCGATGCAACTACGTGCGCAAGCCGTTCGACCTGACCGTGATGCTCGACGCAGTCGCGGCGCTGTCACCATTGGACAAGGCGCGGAAGTCGACGGCGTAGAAAACGGTGGCCGGGTGGACCGGTGACCGGTCACCGGTCCACCCGGCCGCCGCCTCACAACTTCCACGTCCTCAGAGTCTTGAGCGTTTCCTCCAAGGCCAGTCGTTGCGCGGTGTGCGTCGACTCGGCGAGCAGTCCTTCGTAGGTATCGATCGCGAGCCTGAGGGCGACGGGATCTTCTTCGTCGTTGGCGAGGCTCGTGGCGTTGTCGGCGAGCGCGGCGCGCGCGAGCTGGTCGGCGGGAAAGCGGCGGCTCACCTCGTGCCAGCGGTCCACTCGCTTGCGGAGCGATGGCTCGGCGATTGCCCAGAGGTGCCACGCGCCGCGATTGGCGGGATCGATTTCCTTGGCACGCATCGCGAGCTTCGACACGACGTCGGGCCCGCGGCCGGCGAGCCAGTACGAGTTGGCCAGGACCACCAACGCTTGGGCGTCGTTCGGAGCAACCGTGGTCACGTGCTCGTAGAGCGGGATCACGACTTCGGGCATGTCGCGAAACGGCTCGGCCGCCGCCTTCGCGTCCGCGGGCGACAGACGGCTCGCGAACGATTTGAGATCATCGAGAAGCTGGCCGATGTCGCCCGAACGACGGTAGGCATCGACATGGGTCGCGATTTTTTGTTGGACGGACATGGCGAAAAGCTACTGGTGGGCGGGTGGACGGGCGCCGTCCCCCTGTCCACCCGCCCACCTTTGGCTCAATTGATGCCGACTACGGTCTTCGGGAACCTCGTGAGGCGAGGAGCCGGCCCCGTCTGCAATTTTTCGAGGGTTGCGCCGGGCCGGGTAAGTGGCGATACTCTTGGCGTCCGCCGGCACGACCGCGACGAACCCCGGAGTGAAGGTCGAGGGGTTGGGGTCGGAAGTTGCAGGGCCCGGGCCGCGCCGTTGCGCCAGCATCGCCGGGATCGCGTGAGGTTCCCCGCGCCCCGTCGGTACAGACAGACAGTACAGCCGCGTCGCGGCAAGTGTTTTCCCGTCACGCAATTCGCGTTTTTTTCGCTTGCCTGTAGCTCGGCGAGCAGTTTCGGCGAACGCCGAATCGGCATCACCTTTTTTATCGAACCATCAGCATGAGCGAAAGTCGACGCCCACCTCGTCGTGGCCGTGGCCGCCGTCCATCCAGCGCGGCCAACACCGAGACATCATCAGAGAATCCGTACCGCGACGAAGTCGAAGCGGGCAGCGCGACGCTGCCAGTTCCTGACGTCGAACCACCAGCGCGCGAGCGCGTGGAGTCGCCGCCGAAACCCGAACGCCCATCGCGACGACATGAGCGGCCGGCGGCCGAGTCGGAAGCGGCATCGCCGCCGGCTCCATCTACTCCTCCCACTCCTTCGGCGCCGACGCCGAGTGTGGAGCGTGAGCAGCCCGCCAACGACAATCCGCCGAGCTACTCGAACGGCGAGTCTTCTCCACCGAGCCTCTCAGCGCCGAACACCGGCGGCTATCAATCGGGTGGCGGTGGCGGTGGTGGCGGTGGCGGCGGCGGTTGGTCCGGGAGCTCGGACAACGCGCAGCGTGGAGGCGGCGGACAATACGACCAGCACGTGCGCCGCGACCGCAACGATCAAGGCGGCGGTGGAGGCGGCGGCGGCGGATTCCACGATCGCCGCAACGGAGGCGGAAGACGTCACCGGCGTGGCAGGGGCCGCGGTCAGCGCGGCGGCGGAAGTGGCGGCGGCAGAGAGCACCAACCGCAGCAACAGCAACACCAGCAGCAGCCGATTCAAGTCGTCGCGACTGGTGAGATGCGCGGGTGGTTCGAACCCGCGCGCGACGCAGGATTCGTCCGGCGCGCCGCCAACAGTTACCTCGCCGAAGCTGGCGACGCGTACGTTCCGCCCCACGTCGTTCGCCAATTCGCGCTTCGCAAAGCGGATCTCGTCGACGCGACGATCGGCCTCGATCAGCGCGGACGTCCGACGGTCGTCGAAGTCCGCACGATCAACGACATCGATCCCGCGCTCGCGTCCAAGCGCCCCGAGTTCAACTCGCTCACGGCGTCATACCCCGAGCGAAAGCTGTTCATGGAGACCGGACGTCCGGCGAAAGCGGGCGCGGAGCTCATTCGTCGAGCGATCGATCTCATCGCGCCGATCGGCTACGGCCAGCGCGCGTTGATCGTCGCGCCGGCGCGCGCCGGAAAAACGACGCTCCTTCACGGCATCACCGAGGGCGTCGCGGTCAACCATCCCAACGCGGTGCTGCTCATCCTCCTCGTCGATGAGCGCCCCGAGGAAGTGAGCGAAGCCATCTCGTGGGGCGTCGGTGAAGTCATCTCGTCGAGTTTCGACCAACCCGCGCAGCGGCACGTCGAAGTCACCGAGATGGTGCTCAATCGCGCACACCGCTTGGTGGAGAGCGGGAAGGACGTCGTGATCGTGCTCGATTCGCTCACGCGCATGGCGCGCGCGCACAACACGGCTGAACGGGGGACGGGCCGGACCCTGTCCGGAGGCCTCGATGCCACAGCCATGGCCAAGCCGAAAGCGTTCTTCGGATCGGCTCGCTCGATCCCCGACAGTTCCGGCGGCGGCTCGCTGACGATCATCGCCACGGCGCTCGTCGAGACGGGCTCGCGGATGGACGACGTGATCTTCGAGGAGTTCAAGGGCACGGGCAACTGCGAGATCAAGCTCGACCGCGGGCTGGCCGAGAAGCGCATCTATCCCGCGATCGACATAGGGACGAGCGGGACGCGGCGCGAGGAAAAGCTCTTCCGTCCGGACCAAATTGACAGCGTTTATACGCTGCGGCGCGGGTTGAGCCAGATGCCGCCGCAGTCGGCGATGGAGTGGCTGATCAAGCGGATCGCCGCGACGCCGAGTAACGACGCGCTGTTGGCCGGATTGTAGAGGGGCCGGGACGGGGCACCGGGCACCGGGCACCGGTAACCCACGCGAAAGCGCAGACCGGACACGGCCGTAAGCCGCGCCCGGTCTACGCTTTGCTTCTAAAAACGCCGTCATGCGCCGCCCTTCGCTCCCATACGGGCTGGCGTGTACGGCGGTGGCAACGGCGCTCGCGCTTTCACCACACACCGTCCGCGCGCAGGCCGCACCCACAGTCCCCCCTCCCGCAAAGCGCACCGCGCCGCGCGAGCCGCCGCCGGAAGTCAGGCGGCTGACGTTCACCGGTGTGGAACACGTCGACCTGGCCGACCTCCAACTGAGCATCGCGACACAGGCCACGAGCTGCGCGAGCGTGCTGCTCGCCCCCTTCTGCCTGATCAGCCACTCGCCGACGATCCAGAACCGATTCTACCTCGACGAGACCGAATTTCAGCGCGACGTGTTGCGCATCCGGCTGTACTACTGGCTGCGCGGCTACCGCGACGCCATGGTGGACACGAGCGTGGTAAAAATCGGACCTCGGCAGGTGCACGTGACGTTCGCGGTCCACGAGAACGCGCCGACGCTCATCCGGTCGCTCTCGATCACGGCCGACTCGAGCATCGTCGGGGGCCGGGCGCGGCGCCGCGTGTTCGGCATGCTGCGCGAGCACGACCCGCTCGACCTCGTGGAGCTCGACTCGTTACGGGCCGCGCTGCAACGCATGGCGTGGAACCAGGGACACGGCGACGCGGTCGTCGATACCAGCGTCGTCGTCGACGATTCGGCGCGCATCGCCGACGTCGCGGTCACGCTCGTGCCGAATCACGTGACCACGATCGGCAGGATCAGCGTCACGGGCACGCACCTCGTGCGCGAGACCGTGGTGCTGAATGCGCTGGCGTTCAGGCCCGGAGACCTGTACCGCCAGACGACGCTCCTCGAGAGCCAGCGGAATCTCTACGAGTCGGGCCTGTTCAAGCTGGCGCAGATCCAGGTGCCGCCCCAGCTCGACAGCGCCAAGAGCGTGAACGTGGACGTCAGCGAGGCGCCGCTCCACGAGGTGCGCGCCGGACCGGGCATCGACAATGTCGACTTCGCGCAGTTCACGGCGCAGTACACCAGCTACAACCTCTTCGGCGGGGCGCGGCGGCTGGACATCAGCGGCACCGCGGGCAACCTCCTGGCTCCGTCGCTGTCGGGACACGGGATCTTCCGCGACGTCGCCGCTTACGTGCCCGATAGCCAGAGCATCTCGCCCTTTCTCCAGCCGACGTTCAACGCGAGCATCGATCTCAAGCAGCCGTCCTTCCTTCGCCGGGCGAGCAACACGGCGTCGATCGGCGTGTTCACGCACCGCACGATCAACCCGGGCGTGTTCATCGACAAGGGATACGGCGGACAGGTGACGTTCACCAACGAAGTCGCCATCCGCGCGCCCGTGAGCCTCAACTATCGCTACGAGATCAACCGCGTCGAAGCGAGCGACGTGTACTTTTGCGTGAACTTCGGCGTGTGCGACCCCAACACGATCAACACGCTGCGCACGCACCAGTCGCTGTCGCCGCTCGTGCTCACCGGATACGTCGACCGCTCGAACGTGCCGCTCGCGCCGACGCGCGGCTATACGGCGCGCGTCGACTTCGAGAGCGCGTCGCAGTTCACCGGTTCCGACTATCGGTACAACCGCGCCTACCTCGACATCGCGGCGTACTCGGGCCGCCGCCGAACGCGGCACGTGCTGTCGGCCCATTTGCGGGCGGGTTGGGTGCAACCGATCCAAGGCGGCGACGTCACGGGCGTGATTCATCCGCGCAAGCGCATGTACGCCGGCGGCGCGAACTCGGTGCGCGGCTACGGCGAAAACGAGCTCGGACCGCGCATCCTCACGATCGACGCGTCGACGCTCGTCGACCACGCGAAGAGCATCGCCGGGGGCACCTGCGGGCGGACGCTCGAGACGATCCTGTTCTGCGATCCGAACTCCGCGGGCCTGTCGCGCGCGGACTTCATTCCCCAACCGCTCGGCGGCACGACGCTGTTCGAGGGAAGCGTCGAGTACCGTTTTCCGTTTCCGGGCGGCAATTGGGCGCAACAGTTCATCGGCGCCGTATTTCTCGACGGAGCCGTCGTCGGCCACGCGGACCTGGGCCCCAATCCTCCGCCGCTCGGGGATCGAGTGAACGGCACCGGCGCCGTGACGCCCGGCTTCGGCATTCGCTACATCTCGCCGATCGGACCCGTGCGGGTGGATCTCGGACTCAATCCGAACCGCGCGGAAGATCTGGTCGTGATGACGGCGGTGCCCGACGGCGCCGGACAGCAGCGCATCGTGCCGCTGCCGAGGACGCGCAACTTCAGCCAGGCGTCGAATTTTTGGGGGCGTTGGGTCTTCCACCTGTCGATCGGCGAGGCCTACTAGTGGGACGCCTCGCGAAGTGGCTCGGCATCCTCGTCGCCCTCGTCATCGCGGTGATCGTGTTGAACGCGGCGGCGCTCTGGATTCTGACGCACACCGACTGGGGGCGCACTCGAGTCAAGAACATCGCGCTCGGCGGAATGGAAAAGGTCGTGCACGGCAAGACGTCGATCCGGCGCGTGTCCGGCGGATTGCTGAGCAACATCACGCTCGAACACGTCGTGATCACCGACAGCAGCGGCGCGCCGTTCATCTCGGTCGATTCGATCACGACGGACTATTCGATCGGCGACCTGTTTCGCAAACGCATCCTGCTCGACCACTCGGTGTTCGTGCGTCCGAACGTCGTCCTCGACAAGAACGCCAACGGGGAATGGAACTACGCGCGCATTCTTCCCGGCCTGATCGACACGACGAAGAAGCCGCCCAACTTGCCGCCGCAGCCCGCGGGCTGGGGCGACTGGATCCGCGCGGCCGACGTACGGATCGTGGACGGCCGGCTGCTGATCGTCTCGCCGTGGGCGCCGGCGAAAAACCTGAGTCGTGCCGCCGCCGATAGCGCCGTCCGCGACGCGGTGAGCGGACGTTCACGCGCGTACGTCGAGCGAACCGCCACCGGCCTGCGACGCCGCATCGAGATCGACTCGATCAACGGACGCCTTCCGCTGGTTCGCATCTCGCAGCCGGGCCAGCCGTCGAGCGTGGCCGAGGTCGGGAACCTCGCGATGAACGCGTACTTCGTGCGTCCGCCGGGCGGGAGATTCCGCAACCTGACGGGCACGTTCGCGTTCAACACCGACTCGATCTGGTGGGCGAGCGCGTCCACGACCTTCCCCAGGGGCTCGAAAGCGGCCGGCAGCGGCAGCTTCGTGTTCGGGTCGGGCGACATGACGCTGACGCTGCGGAGCGACAACCTCGTCTTCGACGACGTGCGCTGGGCGTATTTGCCGCTCCCGCCAGAAGCGCGAGGCAAGATGAACTTCGCGCTCAAGTGGCGCGGGCTGACGCAGGATTACGTCGTGTCCAGTGCCGACGTCACGCTCCGCCAGGCGCGCGCGACGGGCAACTTCGGCATCACGCTCGACGACTCCGTCACGATTCACGACACCGACCTGCGCTTCTCGGGGATCGACACGAAGGTGCTCTCGGATCTCATCCCGGGAGTCACCATTCCGCGCACCGGCGTGTTCGCCGGACGCGCGACGGTGCGCGGCGGCCGCCGTGTGATGATCGTGAAAGGGAACCTCACCTTCGACGACCGCAGCGCCGGCAGAAACCGCTTCCTCGTCGAAGGGCAGATCGGTGTGCTCAACGGGAACGGCATCCGACTGCGCGATCTACGGGTGCAGATGTTCCCGCTGCAAGTGGCGATGCTTCGCACGTGGCGTCCGGGTCTGCCGATCGACGGCGTGATCAACGGAACGACGACCCTGAACGGCACGACGGCGACGCAGATCGCGATGAACTTCGAGGTCACGCACGACGATCGCGGCAATACGTCGGCGTTTTCGGGCTCCGCCGTGTTGCACACTCGCGGTCCGACGCACGTCGACGTGGACATCGTCGCATATCCGATTTCGCTGGCCGAAGTCGGGCGCTTCGCTCCGGCGGTCGGGCTTCGCGGCAAGGCGACAGGACCCATCCATCTGCATGGCCCGTTGTCCGCCCTGCGCATCGACACCGACCTGCGCACGCCGGACGGCGGCCGCGTGGCGACGAAGGGCACGGTCGACATGCAGTCGCAAGCGATCGGATACGACCTCGCCTCGACGCTCACCGCGTTCAATCTGAGCGCGGTTCAGAGCAAGGCGCCGGTCACGTCGCTCACCGGCACGGTGACCGCCGTGGGACGCGGGACCGATCTCCCGACGCTGACGTCGAAAGTCGCCGCCGACCTCTCGGGTTCGCACGTGATCCAAGGCGCGGATTCGATCGGCATCGATTCGCTGTCGCTGCGAGCGACGGCGGCCAACGGCGATGCGAAGATCCAGCGCCTCGTTGCGACCGCCGAGCAAACACGGGCGACCGCGTCCGGCGGCATCGGTCTCGTCTCGAACAAGATCGACTCGCTCCGCTACACCGTCATCGTCGACTCGCTCGGCGCGTTGAACCGCTGGTTTCCGAAATCGAATGATTCGACGCCGGTGACGCCGCGCCCGGCGGTCGTCGCACGGATCATGGCCGAGGCGCGCGCGGACTCGGCGCGGATCGCGAAACGGACCGAGATGGAGCGCATGGTTCACGGGCGGCCGCCGCCGCGTCTCGTCGTGAACAAGCCGCGGCCCATACCGCGCGACACGATGGTCGGACGACTCTACCTCGCGGGGACGCTCCGCGGGAATCTCGACAACTTCGAGCTGCGCGGGCGAGCGGAAGGCGACACGATCATCGCTCGCGGAAACACCGTGCATCACGTGACGAGCACATATGCGTGGAAGGGCGGACGAAAAGTCCCTTCCACGCTTTCGATATCCGCCGACGCCGTGCAGTTGAGCGCGATGGGGTTCGGGTTCGATACGGCAACCGCGCGCTTCACGTACGCGTCGGGTGCGCCGGAAGATCCCGCCGTCGGAGGACGCGGCCACGTCGAGGTGGCCTTGGTGCAGCGCGACACCGCCGGCAACCGGCACTACACGGCGAAGGGCGACTACGCCCTCTTCCCCGACCGGCGCGAGCTGCGGGTCGCCCAATTGTCGCTGCAGCTCGACTCGACAACGTGGGCGTCACCGCATCCCGATACCGTGCAGTGGGGCAAGGCGGGCATTCGGGTCGGCAATTTCCAGCTCACCAACGGCGTGGGCGGACGCGTCCGCGTGAACGGACTCGTGCCGACGACAGGTGTCGCCAATCTCTCGGTCGACGTGGACAGCTTCCCCGTCGGCAACGTGGTCGATTTGCTCCAGTCCGACGTGACGGCGACCGGCTTCTTCGCGCTCCACGGCAACGTGCAAGGAACGTCGAGCGCTCCGACGTTTGGCGGGCGCTTCTATCTCAGCAACGCCGAGTACAACGCCGCTCCGTTCCCCGATCTCGTGGGACGCGTTTCGTACGCCGACGAGCGGTTCGTCACGCACATCGACGTGAATCATCTCGGCTTCGCGCCGCTGATGACCGTCGACGCGCGCCTGCCGCTGAACCTCGCGTTCACCGACGTGAAGGGCAGTCGCATCCTGCCCGGACCACTCTCGATCGACGTAACCGGCGACAGCCTACCGGTGGATCTCATCCCGGATCTCACTGACTTGGTCACCGACGTGCACGGCCGAGCCGCCGGGCATTTCGCCGTGCGCGGGACGTTCAAGAATCCGGAGCTGTCGGGACTGGTCCTCGTGCAGCATGGCACGACGACGATCGCCTCCGCGGGCTCGACGATCGGGAACATCGGCGGCACGATCCGCATGGCAGGCGACAGTATTTATCTCGACCAGTTCTCCGGCGACGCCGGCGGCGCGGTGCGGCTCAGCGGGGCGCTGAGCTTCACCAATTGGCGCGAGCCGTCATTCAACCTCGCGCTGGTCTCCGAGGGCGCGCGGCTCATCAACAACGATTACGCGGACCTCAACGTCGACACGCACCTGACGCTCAAGGGTCCGTTCAAGAAGGCGACCGTCGGCGGCGACGTCACGGTCACCCGCGGCATCATCTACATCCCCGAGTCGAGCCAGCGCTCGCTCGTCGGCCCGGGCGATCCGGGTCTGTTCAACGTCGTCGACACGACGAGCGAGCTGGCGCACCGGCTCTTCCCGGCGCAGTCGCCGCTCCTGGCAAACCTCTCGTTCAACGTGGCGGTGCGAATCAACCAGAACACCTGGGTCCGCAATCGCGAAGCGAACATCGAGATTTACACGTCGGATCCGCTCATCATCACCGACTCGAGCCAGGCGTTGACCATTCGCGGGGTGATCACGACCGAGCGCGGCGATTACACGCTCCTCACCAAGCGGTTCCAGATCCGGCGGGGCACCGCGACGTTCGTGGGCGCACCGGGGTTGAATCCCTCGCTTCAAGTCACCGGCGAGTACCAGGTGAACCAGGCGACGCGCGGCGCGGTGAACATCCGTGTGCTCATCGGCGGCACGCTCGACCAGCCGAACCTCTCACTCGAGAGCGACGCGCAGCCGCCCAGATCGCAGTCGGAATTGCTGACGCTGATCGCATTCGGCCAGTCGACGTCGTCGCTGATCGCGTCGAACTCCTCGAGCGTCGCGTCCGCCGGCACGACGACCGACGTCGTCGGCGCCGGTGCGCAATTCGTCGCCCGCCGTCTGGCGACGGTCGCCGTCGGCGTGATGACCGAGCAGGCCCAGATCCAAGCGGGACGGGCGCTCAGGGCCGACGTATTCACGATCACCCCCGCCGACGCGCCGCTCGAGGCCGGGACGGGTGGAATTCCCGGTTTCATAACGCAAACGAAGTTCGAGGCGGGCAAATACATCACCCCCCAGACTTTCGTCAGCCTTCAAACCCAAGCCCGCAACCTCGGCGCCGCGGTCGAACGACGCACCCAGGACGGCTGGCGGATCACCGTGACGGTCGAGCCCCAAGTCGTACTACTCGAGCCGCAACTGAATTCTCAGCCGAGGCGGACGCTCACGTCGGCGGGAATCTTCGTGATTCGAGATTGGCGGTTCTAGGCGGCCCTCATTCGGTGGCTGGCCGGCGCCTCTGTAAGCCGTTTTGCTGAACTGCTCACCGCAGAGACGCAGAGGACGCAGAGGGACGCAGAGGGACGCAGAGGACGCAGAGGACAACCGGCCGCGCGCCCCTACCGCAACGAGCTGATTTGTTTTGGGACTAACGCTCGGGAGCCACCTATCGCAGGTATCTCAACGTCGGCACTCGCAGCAGATCCAGCGGCTTTCACAAAAAAATCGGCTCGTTGTGCGAGGGACTGAGCCGTTCTCGGGCCTCCTCTGCGTCCCTCTGCGTCCGCTGCGTCTCTGCGGTGAGCAGTTGCTGTTGCAGTTGCCGTTGCAGTTGCCGTTGCAGTTGGCTGTTGCCGTTGCTGTTGCCGTTGCCGTTGCAGTTGGCTGTTGCCGTTGCAGTTGGCTGTTGCCGTTGCAGTTGGCTGTTGCCGTTGCCGTTGCAGTTGGCTGTTGCCGTTGCAGTTGGCTGTTGCCGTTGCAGTTGGCTGTTGCCGTTGCCGTTGCGCTGCGTTGCCGCCGCTCGCTCCGCCTACCGGCCGAGCTCCTCCCAGAGGGCCGCCATCGCCCGCATGCCGCGATAGAAATTGTCTTCGCTGAGCCACTCGTTCGGCGCGTGAGCGTTCTCTCCTGGCAAACCGAATCCGACGAGCAGCACGGGGGCATTCAGGATTCGCTGAAAATCGCCGACGACGGGAATTGAACCGCCTTCCCCGGTGATCACGGGCTCGCGGTCGAACGCGGTCGCGAGGGCGCGGCGGGCGGCGTCGAAGAGGGGACCGCCGAGGTCGGCCCGCCATGGGTTGCCGCCGTGCAATGGGCGGACGGTCGCTTCGATGCCGGGAGGGCAGACGCGCTGGACGTGCGCGCGCATGAGTTGTTCGATCTTCTCGGGCCGCTGGTCGGGCACGAGACGGCAGCTGACCTTCGCCATCGCCACCGCGGGCAGCACGGTCTTCGCGCCTTCGCCCGTGTACCCGCTGAGCAGTCCGTTCACCTCGCAGGTCGGCCGCATCCACAGTCGCTCGAGCGTCGTGTATCCCTTCTCGCCGAACAGCGCGGGCGACCCCGTCTCCTCGCGGAAAGCCTTCTCGTCGAACGGGAGTTGCTTCATTTGGCGGCGCGCGACATCACCCCAGTCGCGCACGTCGTCGTAGAAGCCCTCGATGCCGATGTGACCGTCGGCGTCGTGCATCGTGGCGAGGATGCGGGCGAGCGCCATCGCCGGATTCATCACGCCGCCACCGTAGCTGCCGGAGTGCAAATCGGTCGCCGGGCCGCGCACGTCGATCTGGAAGTACGCGAGTCCGCGCAGCGACGACAGAATCGACGGTAATCCGGGCGCGAACATCGCCGAGTCGGAGATCACGACGGCGTCGCAGGCGAGCTCTTTCGCGTGCGCCTCGATGAAATCCGCGAGGTTGTCGCTCCCGACTTCCTCTTCGCCCTCGGCGAGCACGATGATGTTGACGGGAAGCTTGCCGCGCGACGCGAGATGCGCCTCGAGCGCTTTCACGTGCAGGAAGAGCTGCCCTTTGTCGTCGACCGAGCCACGCGCGAAGATCTTCCGGTCGCGGATCGTCGGCTCGAAAGGCGGACTGTCCCACAACTCGATCGGCTCGGCCGGCTGCACGTCGTAGTGGCCGTAGATGAGCACCGTCTGCGCGTCCGCCGCGCCGCGCCACTCACCGACGACGATCGGGTGACCCTTCGTCGCGTGGACGTTCGCCGTGAGTCCGACCTTGCGCAGCGAATCCGCCACCCACTCGGCGGCGCGCGCCGTGTCGGCGTTGTGCTCGGAGCGCGCACTGACGCTCGGAATGCGAAGCAGGTCGAACAGCTCGTCGCGGGCGCGGGATTGATTCTTGTCGAAGAACGTCGTGAGGTCGTTGGCGAGTGGCATTGTCGGGATGTTGTTACGGCTCGCTGTGGCAGGATGGTTTCGAGCGCCACACAAGCATCAACAATTGTGACACGGAAACAAACGGATGTCACGGAAACAAGCAGAGAAAGCTCGGATCACCTAGGCCTCGTCGATCTTCGTCGCCTGCCCGGGTGTTAGCCAGCACAGCCGATCCGAGAGATTGCCGGCCGCGAAGACGCGTTCGATCTCGGCGCGCCCTTCCGAGAAATGCGCCCATCCCTCGTAGTGGAGCGGGACGATCACCGCATCCGGCATCGCGCGCGCGGCGAGGACGCCCTCGTCGGCCGTCATGGTGAGGTGCGCCGGACCGACCTCGCGCACGCGAGCGGCGCCCATGAACAGGAACGCGACGCGAACGTCGGCGCGTTGCGCGACTTCTTCGACGCCCTCGTACCAGACGGTGTCGCCGGATACGTAGATCGAGCGCGGGCGCGCGTCGTTCGAGCTCGCGTCCGAGAGCAAGAAGCCGACGACCGGCCCGCGGTCGCCCCCCACGGGACCATGTCGCGCCGGCGCGGCGGTGATCCGCACGATCGGACCGGTGGGCGATTCGAGCGTCACGGTCTGCCAGGGCGCGAGACCCGTGGCGCCCGCACCGAGCCGCTCGGCCCCGACGAGCGGAACGAAAACACGACGCGCGCGAGCGAGCAGCGCTCGGCCGGCGCGATCGAGGTTGTCGAAGTGGTGATCGTGGCTCAGCAGCACGGCATCGATGTCGCCGAGTAAGTCGGTTCCGACAGCAGGAGCGCCGCCCTTGCGGAGCGTGTACGCGGGCGTTTCGTAGCTCGTGCCCGCGGGATCGAAGGTCGGATCGGTGATGAAGCGAAGTCCGGCGACATCGAGAATCGCGGTCGGGCCGCCGACGTACGTCGCGGTGAGTTCCAAGTGTGTCATGCGGCGAAATCTGCGCGGCGAAGGCAACCCCGGACGCGCCGCGAGCGATGTCCGCTCGCCGCGGCGGGCTGCGTATCTACATCGAGGATCTCCCCGGCTAATAGGCCTCCCATGGCAGCGTCATCAGTAGTCTCAAACTCATTTCACGACCTCGCCAAGGAATTCGACGGCGAGGTGATTCTTCCCGGCGCTCCGGACTACGATGCTCGGCGCGCCGTGTGGAACGGCATGATCGACCGCCGTCCCGCGTGCATCGCGACCTGCAAGAGCGTCGCCGACGTTCAGCGCGCCGTGAAGTTCGCGCGCGCGAACGACCTCACGCTCGCCGTGCGCGGCGGCGGTCACAACGCGGCCGGGCTCTCGAGCGTCGACGGTGGACTCGTAATCGACCTTCGCGGCATGCGCGACGTCGTCGTCGACCCGGTGCGCAAGATCGCGCGCGCCGGCGGCGGCGCGACGTGGGGCGACTTCGATCAGGCGACCACCGAGCACGGACTCGCCGCCACCGGCGGCGCGGTATCCACCACCGGCATCGCGGGACTCACGCTCGGAGGAGGTCTCGGTTGGTTGATGCGGAGCTATGGACTCGCTTGTGACAACATCGTGGGCGCGGAGGTCGTCACGGCCGACGGACGTGTGTTGCGCGCGAGCGCGAGCGAAAACCCGGAGCTCTTCTGGGCGCTGCGCGGCGGCGGCGGCAACTTCGGCGTCGTCACGACGTTCGAGTTCCAGCTGCACGAAGTGTCCACCGTGCTCGGTGGGATGCTGATCTATCCCGTCTCACGCGCGCGCGACGTACTGCGTCTCTATCGGGACGTGACGCGCACCGCGCCCGACGAGCTCACCGTGTTCGCGGCCATGATGCACACGCCGGACGGCATGCCGGTCGTCGCCCTGGCCATGTGCTACAACGGTCCGATGAAGGACGGCGAGAAAGCGATCGCCGCGATTCGATCGTTCGGTTCGCCAATCGCGGGTGAGGTGGGGCCGATCCCCTACACCGCCCTGCAGTCGATGCTCGACGCCGGATTCCCGTCGGGACTGCAAGTGCACTGGCGCTCCGAGTTCGCCGCCCAGCTCCCCGACGAGTTGATCGACTCGCTCGTCGCGGCGTTCAAGAACGTGAAGTCACCGCTCAGCGCGCTGCTCATCGAGCAGTTCGGCGGCGCGGTGAAGCGCGTTCCCGTCGACGCCACCGCGTTCGACCAGCGTGACGCGGCCTACAACATGGTGATCGTGTCGCGATGGGTGACGCCGCTCGACGCCGAACCGAACGTACAGTGGGCGCGCGCGACGTCGGATGCGGTAAAGCCGTTCGGCACGGGGACGGTGTACGTGAACTACATCGGTGCCGGCGAAAGTCCGGATCGCGTGCGCGCGTCGTTCAGCCCGACGAAGTTCGCGCGGCTCGCCGAGATCAAGCGCAAGTACGATCCGACGAACCTGTTCCGAACCAACCAGAATATTCCGCCGGGGTAGTGTGCCGGGGGCGGAGGCGGCGTGCGGAGACCTGGAACACTCAAAGGGACGAGTGCGGAGGCGAGGTGCCCCGCACTCGTCCCACTTAAATGGCCAGTCCCCTCAACTCTCGTGACCGCGTCCGACTGGCTAGAATCTTCGCTCCGTCGCGCATGACGACTTCATAGCGCATTCCCTCGGCCGGCGACAACGACGCGACGTGGTCGAGGTTCACGATGTGCGAACGATGGATGCGGCGAAAGCGGTCGGGGTCGAGGCGCGCCTCGAACTCGTTCATGCCGAGGTAGACGAGATAGCGCCGCCCCCGGCTGTGCACGGCGACGTAGTCGTCGTCGGCCTCGAGCCGCTCGATGTCGGCGGCGGCGATCGGCACCAGGCGGCCGCGGTCGCGCACGAAGATTCGCGTGAGCCAGCGGTCGCGCTGCTCGATCGCCTCGTGCGCACGATGCGTGACCGGCACGTCGCCGTCGCCTCGTACCGCGCGCTTCACGCGATCCAGCGCGGCGTACAGGCGATCTCGACCGAACGGCTTCAATAAATAGTCGATCGCCTCCAGCTCGAACGCGGCGACGGCGAACTTGTCGTACGCCGTCGTGAACACGACCGCCGGATCGCACGTGATGCGGCGCAGCACGCCCAGTCCGTCGAGCTCCGGCATCTCGATGTCGAGAAAGACGAGATCGGGGCGAGTCGACTCGATGACCGAGACGGCGGTGAGGCCGTCGGCCGCCTCGCCGACGCAGTGAATCCAGTCCACGTCGCTCACCAGATCCCGCAGCTGCGCCCGCGCGATCGGCTCGTCTTCGACGATGACGGCGCGCGTCTTCATGCGGGAATGGTCGTCCCTTCGCGTGGCGGCGCGAGGCTCGGCGCGGGCATCAGAACCGTGCCGACGTGCGCGGGGATCGACACACGCACGGCGAAGCCTTCGCGCGGCGCGGTCGTGATCGAGAACGACGCGTCGATGCCGTAACGCGTCTCGAGCCGCTGGCGCACGGCGCGCAATCCCATTCCGACCGCCGCGTCGACGTCGGGCTTGTTCGCTCCCGGGCCGTCGTCGCGCACTTCGAGCATGAGCGAATCGTCGTCGAGCGCCGCGGCCAGCTCGATCGTTCCACCCTGCACGCGCGGTGCGACGGCGTGCTTGATCGCGTTTTCGACCAACGGCTGCAACGTGAGCGACGGAATCACGCAGTCGAGGGCGTCGGGATCGATCCGCTCCACGACTCGCAACCGGTCACCCAGCCGCAGCTGCTCGAGCGAGAGATAGTCGCGCACGAATCGCAGCTCCTCGGCCAACGTGACGTCCTCACGCGCGGCGCGCTTGACGTCCAACACGTAGCGGAGCATGTCGCCGAAGCGCTCGAGCGCGTGCTCGGCGGTGTTCGGCTCGCGCGAGACGAGCGCGGTGAGCGTGTGCAGGGTGTTGAAGAGAAAATGCGGGTTGAGCTGGCCGCGCAGGGCCGCCAACTCGGCGCGCATACGAAGCGCGTCGGCGCGAGCGGCGCGGGCCTGCTCTTCGCGAAGACTCCGGGCGAAGCGGATCGCGTGCGAGCCCGCGGCGAGCACGCAGTAGACGAAGAAGCCGTCGAGCACCTGGAAGCCGGCGAACGCCTGCGCGGCCGCCCACGCGCCCGAGAAGCCGGTCTGTGCGGCGATTTGTGCGACTTCGATGCCGAGCCACGCGAACGCGATTGTGGCGCCGACGACCACGTGCACGAGGACGATCGTCAGGGCGTTTGCCCGCCGCCGCTCGAGGAGACCGGACAACCACCAGACGCCGATTCCGAACAGCGCGATCGGAACGACGTAGAAGAATCCGGCGATGAGCGCGCGCTCCGGCGGCAACGTTTTCGTCGTCGTCAGTGCCAGGGCATAGAAGCCGGCGAACGGAACCCACGCCGCGGCGTAGATCCACCACGCGTAGCCGCCGAGCGCGCGACGAGAAGAGTTGGATTTCTCCATTGTGTTCGTCCGGATTGTCGTTATTTGAGCGCGGACGCGAGCCACTGCGCCCATCGATAGTTCGGGCTGATTTCGACCGCCTTCTTGTACATGTCGGCTGCCGTCGCCTTGTCGCCCTTCTTCTCGTAGACCTGACCGAGCCACACGTAGGCCTCGGCTTTCCCCCACGCCGGCTCGCCCGGTTTCGGCGAATCGGACGCGAACAACTCGACCGCGCGTTTCAGGTATTCCTCGGCGACGTCCAATCCGCCGCCGTACTCCGCGGGAGTGAACATCGCCCCCTGTCCGCGGACTAGCCAGACGCGCGGGTTCGCCGGTCCGCTGCGCAGCGCCGAGGTCGTCGACGCCTGTGATTGCATGCCGAGCTCCATGGCGCGCGACGGATTTCGTGCGATGAGCTGCCCGTCGACAGCCGACAACAGAATGTGGGTTTCGGGCAGGATTCTCGCGTTCAACGACTTCGTGAGAATGTCACGCGCGCGCTCGAAGGTGGGCGACGCGTCTTGATGTTGTTGCTGCATCAGTGCCTGTCGATAGAGCGCATAGCCCTGGTAGTGGAGAATGAGACCGTCGTTCGGGTAGGCGATGGCGACGCGCGACGCAAGCGCCACTGCCGCGGAGAGCGCCGCGGTGTCGCCGGCGATCTGCGCCTTCTCGATTTCCGCGGCGATCGTGTCGGCCCACTTGGCGGGTGCGCTGCCCTGCGCGGCGAGCGGAGGTACGTAGAGCGCGGCGAGAGCGGACGAAAGCATCAGTCGGCGAATCATGGTCAGCCTCGGATGTGGGTGAGGGAGGCGCCGAAGTAGAGCGAGCGGTTGAACAGGCTCCGGACTGGAATGCGACGCGAATAGTCGCTGGTGTAGGTGTACTCGTAGAGATTCGTGCGGTCGAACACGTTGTCGAGCGAGACGAAGTAGACGAGCTGGTTGTTGCCGGGAACCCGCGTCACGCGCGACATCGCGACGTCGAACTTCTTTTCTGGTGGGAGACGGCCGCTCTGCGGTGCCGCGTATTGCGGGAGGTACACGTGCGTCGTGGGATCGAACGTCGCGCCGGTGATTGGCGTGAACGGCTTGCCCGTCGCGTAGCGCCACGCGAAGCTCACGCTCCATCCTTTCGGCAGCGACTGGTCGAACACGAGTGTCAGCGAATTGGTGATGTCGAACGGCGCCGGCGCTTGGACGCCCGTGCCGGCATCCGTGCGCCACGAGTGTACGTAGCTGTAGCTCATGCGCGCGGTGAAAAACGGCCAGATCCGATGCTTCACGAAGACGTCGGCACCACGCGCGACTCCGGTTCCGCCGCCGACGGCCGTGCGATTGTCGCGCGTCAGTCCGATCAGGTCCTCATACCGCTTGTCGTACAGTTCGACGCGCGCGACCTCGTTGCCGCTTCCGATCTGCGTTCCCAACACCGACTGGAGCGCGCGCTCCGGCGGCGCGCCGGGAAGCCCCACCGTCGGCGACATGTACAGGGGATCAGGCACTTGGTGATAGACCCCGAGGGCCGCGGTGATCGTCGCGGCGCCGAGCTCGTAGGCGGCGGAGACTCGTGGGTCGACCGTGCGGACCTTCGTGAGCGACGCGTAGTCGCTGCGTGTACCGGCGATGAGCCGCAGATTCTCGAGCGCGCGCCAATCTGCCTCGGCGAACACACCGCTGTGGATGCCGTCTATGGGGGCGTCGAACAAGGTTCGACGCGCCCCCGGCGCGACGTCGGTGAACGAGAGCGGGATGGAGCCGCTGAAGCGCGAGTTGCGCCAGTCGGCGTCGCCGCCGACGCGGAAGCCGATCTCGCCGCGCGGGCTCCACGTCGTCTGCGTGAAGACTTGCGTCCAGCGTTCCTCGGTGCCGAGGTCGAACACGCCGTACTGCTCGCTGCGGCGGGCGGTGGAGTACGACACGCTCACCGTCGGCGCGAAGGAACCGAACAGGTCGGTCCACCCTGCCGTGAACATCCGGCTCTTCACGTCCGCGAAGTAGCCGCCCGCGTACGACGGATCCGAGACCTCGATGCCCAATGCATTCGAGCGATCGATGGCGAACGTCTTGATCTGCCCCGTCGGCGAATAGTCGTAGATGACGCTGCCGCTGAAGTCGTTGCCGTTTGGAACTGGTGAATAGCTGCGCGTCGATCCGTTGACGTCGAATAGGTATCGGAGATCGCTGTGCCCCGCCGTCGCGTGCACGGTGAGTCCGTGCGAGAGCGCGAGGTCGGCCCCGGACGAGACGCTCGCCAAGCCGGCGACGACCGTTTCGCTGCTCTGCACCGGCCGCCCTGCCGTGCGCAAGTCCGCCACACCAGACAGAATGTTTCCGTACCGCGCGCCGAACCCACCCGACGAGAAGAAGATGCCGTCGAGCAAGAACGGATTCACCGTGACCGTGTAGTTGCCGGTCGGTGTTTGATAGTTGTACGGCGACAGCATCACGGTGTTGTTGAGCAGGACCTTCGTCTCGCTCACGTCGCCGCCGCGCACGAACAGTCCCGTGCCTTCGTCGACGTTCTGGACGCCCGGGAGCGTCTGTATCGCGCGCGCGATGTCGGCGGTGGCGCCGGGCGTGGTCACCACCTCGAGCGCCGTGAGCGTCGCGCCACGCTCGTTTCCCGCCGTGTAGGCACCCGCCTGCACCGTGATCGGCATGAGGATCGCCGTTTCAGGACTCAGCGCGAGCGCCACCGCATCGGTCGTATCGACCGGGACGACGAGATTCGCCGGCGCGAAGCCGATTCGTCGCACGACGACGGTGACCGAGCCGGCCGCCCTGGTGCGTATTGAAAAGTGTCCCGCAGTGTCGGTCGTCGCGCCGTCGAGCGACTCGAGGAGAAAGACGTCGGCACCGCGCACGGGGGCGCCGGAAGCCGTCACCGTGCCGCGCAGCACGTGCGCCGCGGCTGGCGAGGAGGGCTGCTGGGCGGGAGCGAAGGTCGGCGAGATGGCCCCGACGGCCACAATCAGGGGGAGAGTTGCGTAGGTCTTCATGCCGATTACCCTACGGCCGCGGTCCGCGCACGTCGCCAACTTTTCGGTGAACCGCGCAAACGGCTCGGTAAGCGGTCGAAACTCGCTTTTAGACCTCGCGCCTCCCCTGTCAACGCTCTATCATCCGCTACGGCGCAACTGACGAGGGGAGGGCCGGACGTGGCAGCGAGCGATCAGGACGGAGCGGGCGTGGCGGCAGAATCAGACGAAGACGCGCACGGCCTTCAGGCGGAGATCGCCCAGCGTCGGCCCTTCCATTCGATCAAGGCGGAAGTCACCGTCGGCATTCTGCGCACTGCGGCCCTCATCGAGCGGCATTTCGCGCAGGTCGTCGCACGGACGGGCGTGACGGTGCAGCAGTACAACGTGCTGCGCATCCTCCGCGGCGCGGGAGTGGACGGTCTCCCGACCCTCGTCATCCGCGACCGGATGATCCACGCGGCACCCGGCATCACCCGCCTTCTCGACAAGCTCGAAAAGGCCGGGCTCGCTCGGCGCGAGCGCGCGTCACCGGACCGGCGACAGGTTTTCTGCTATATCACGCCGAAGGGACTCGAGGTGCTCGCGCAGCTCGACGAGGAAATGCGGCGTGCCGACGACGTCGCCGTCGGCACCCTCGACGAAGCGCAGCAGCGACAGCTCATCAAGTTGCTCGAGGGAGTCCGCGCGGTACACCGCGCCGGAAACGCGCCGATCGACAGCGCCTTAGTGGGCCGCGGTGACAACGGGCCAGCCTCCGCGCCAACCGACTAGTGTCCACAGTCGCCGGCGACCGATTTCGCCTGAGCCTCGCCGCAATACAACTACGGCATCCCGATCTATAGAAGTGAAGTACGGCGCGAGCCGAGCGACGGCCGCGTGGGTCTCCTCGGATTCGTCAACGACCAGCACCAGCGCGTCACCTGGCCGCGCGACATCCGGAAAGCGTGGCCACAGGTCGTACTGATTCGCGCGCCCCGAGAGATTCGTCGCGAACGTCGTCGCATGCGCCCGCCCCGGTGAGTTGAGCGAGAGCTCGGCCGCCTCCTGATATCGATCGGCGCCGACCCACACCGTCGCGTTGTTCGCGGCGCGCAGTGCGGTGCGCGTGCTGTCGGCAGCTCGCGCGAGCTCCGACCAGCCGAACGCCCGCGCGATTGGATCCCGCGATGGAGCAATCGGGAGAATGGGTGTCAGCCCCTGCGCGTAGATCGCGAGCGACATCAAGCCCCCCAGCGCGACGCCCGCGCGGATCCACACTTCACGACGGCGGGTTCGAAGCCGGCGCGCGAGCAGCACGATTGCCGGCACGTACGCCGTCGCCGGCCAGTTCGGCTCGACGCGCTGGCGAAACGCGCTGACGACGAAGAACGCGAAGCACACGAGAGCGACGACGCCGAGCACGCGCTCGGAGTCGGTCGCGGTTTGATCGAACGATCGCCAGACGACGATTCCCATCAGCACGAAGAGAATCGGCGAAACGAGAGCGGCCTGCCCGCCGAACAGATCGCCCTCGTGCTTCCATGCCGCCACGAGCACCGATCCCTGCGGCGTCGAAAGCCCGTGCCGCAACTGAAACGCGAACGACACCCACTCGTGCCTCGCGTTCCACAGGACGACGGGCAGAAAGATCAGCGCCGCGACCAAACACGCGACATACGGCCCGTAGTCCTTGAGCCGCCAACGCAACGTCGGACGCGTCGTGAACGCGATCAGCACCCCCAAAGGCACGAGCACGGCCGTGTACTTCGAGAGAAACGCGACGCCGAGTGAAATGCCGGCCGCGGTCCACCACGCCAGCGAGCGTCGTAGATCGTTCCCTGCCTCGACGGCACGCAGCACGAAGTAGAGCGTCGCCGCCGTCGCCATCAGCAACGGTGCGTCGGGCGTAGCGAGCACGAGTCCCGCGGCGGCGAGTGGGAGAACGCTCATGATGATCGCGGCTCGAACCGCGACCATCGCATCACCACCGGCGATTCGACGCGCCATCCCGATCGTGAACAGCGACGCGATCCACCCGGCGAGGATCGAACCGAAACGAATTCCGATCGGCGTCGGGCCGAGCATCGACGTCCCGAGCCTGATGAGCAGCGCCACCATCGGCGGATGATCGAAATACCCGGGCGCGAGGCGCCGCGACCATTCCCAGTAGTACGCCTCGTCGGGAAAGACCGGGAGCACCGCGGCAAACACGAGCCGAATCACCGCGGCCGCGCTCACGATCGAGACCGCGGTCCCCCAGCGGGGTGGGGCGCTGCGCCGCGCGGCCGGCGCGATCGTCACGCCCCGGCTGGCGCGGGAGGAGGATGCGGGGTGGCGGCGCGCTTCCGCCGGCGCCGGCGCACCGCCGCGGCGATCAACACGATGGCCCACGTCCATGCGATCCACATCACGCGCTCGTCCGCCGAGAGCGTCGTGAGCATGCGCCACGCGACGGCCGGACCGGCGAGCGCGATCGAGGTCGGCGTCGTCGACCCGGCGATACGCCGCTCGGCAACGCGCGTCGCATCCTTGCGTCCGTTGCGCAGCACTTCTTCGATGCGTCGCGAGAGCGAGTCGCCCGGCATCCCGCGCCAACCGGGAATTCGCAGCAGCGTCCACGCGGGGGCGGCGCGGCCGTAACCGTGGTTGTCGGATCCGGAGACCGGCGCGAGGTTCTGCTTGTCGATGAGCGAGTCGATGCGCTCGCGGTCGCGACGGCCCTCTGTGAGCCCGCGCGGCGAGCCGTCCACGACCTCGATCGCCTGCACACCGCCGCCGCCGCCCAGCTCGGGACTCGCCGCGGGAACCTTGTCCAGATTTCCGGGAATCGTCTCGATCAAAACCGGCGTCGTGGGCGGAATGATGCTCGCCAGCTGCAACGCCTGCTCGTCGACGTCGCCCATGTCCGCGGTGAGAATTCCTTTGTAGCGGCGGCCCGCGTTGAGAATGACCACATGCTCGCCGCGGAACACGGCTTCGATGCCCTGGAGGATCAGCGTTCCCTGTCCCGCGACCGCCGGATTCGACGCTATGCCGCGCTCGGCGCCGGTGAACGAGCGGTGGTCGGTGATGTACGCGACGTCGTAGCCCGCGTCGCGGTGCCAGGCGCGAACGTCGTCGTCTGTCCACCCTTTGCGCCCGTCGTGCGACGCCTCGGTGTGCGAATGGAAATCGACGGCGAGCACGGTCTCGTCCGAGACCGTCAGCGAAGCCATCGGCCTCGGCAGGTACGCGGCAGCCGCGTACGTCAGGACGATTGCGCCGAGCAAGATTGCCGCGCCGTTTATCTCGCGCCGCGGGTCCGGTTTGGTGCTGGAGGCCAGCAGGCGCCACACGACGTACACGCCGATGACCCACAGCAGCACGGCGATGTGCTGCGGAATCGTGAGCAGCGTGACCGTGTCGAGAATGGCAGAGAGCGGCGCCAGGAGGATATAGCCCGGCGACACCTCGAGCCGCGCTTCGCCGACCGCCGCGCCTGACACGGCGTCGCGGATGGGATCGGCGGCGAACGCGGCCGACACGATCACGGCCAGCGTGATCGCGACGGCCCACCACGAAATGCGGCGGTGCCATGGCAGCCGTGGCGAAGGCGATTCGTGGTGCGCGTGAGCCGGTGCGGCGCGCGGTGTCTTGCGACTCGCTTTGGCCATCGCGGATTACCTTCTCAGGAACGCGTCGCGCATCGTGTCGCAAAACTGACGAGCCTAGCCGCATCTCACAATGCCCAACCGCCTGGCGACCGAGACCAGTCCGTACCTGTTGCAGCACGCCGGGAATCCGGTGGATTGGTACCCCTGGTCGCCCGAAGCTCTCGAGCGGGCGAAGGCGGAGAACAAGCCGATCCTGCTGAGCATCGGCTACGCGGCCTGCCATTGGTGCCACGTGATGGCGCACGAGTCGTTCGAGGACGACACGACCGCCGCGTTGATGAACGAGCGCTTCGTGAACATAAAGGTCGACCGCGAGGAGCGTCCCGACCTCGACTCGATCTACATGCAGGCCGTGCAGGCGATGACGGGGCACGGCGGCTGGCCGATGACGGTGTTCCTCACTCCGGACGGCGCGCCGTTCTATGGCGGTACGTATTATCCGCGCGAGGATAGGCACGGCATCCCGTCGTTCAAGCGAATCCTCACGGCGGTGTCGGAGGCATATCGCGCGAAGCCGGCGGAAGTCGCCGCCACGGTCGACGCGCTGCGCGATCTCTACGTCGCCACGCAGCCGGTCGCCGGCGAGCCCATCTCGGCTGCACTGCTCGACGGAGCCTATCACTTCATGAGCCGAGCGTACGACGAAGCGTATGGCGGCTTCGGGAGCGCGCCGAAGTTTCCGCAGACGATGTCGCTCGAGTTCCTGCTCACGCATTGGGCTCGGCGCGGCATCGAGAACGCGCTGTCGATGGCCGAGCAGTCGTTTCTGCGAATGGCGCGCGGCGGAATCTACGACCAAGTCGGCGGCGGTTTCGCGCGGTACGCCGTCGATCGCGTCTGGCTCGTGCCCCATTTCGAGAAGATGCTGTACGACAACGCGCTGCTCATCCGGCTCGGTACGCGCCTCTGGCAAGCGACGAAGAACGCGGAGGTGAAGCGCATCGTCGCCGAGACGATTCGTTGGGCCGCGCGCGAGATGCGGTCGCCTGAGGGCGGATTTTACTCGAGCCTCGACGCGGATAGCGAAGGCCACGAAGGCAAGTTCTATGTCTGGGATGCGGCCGAGCTGGATTCGATCCTCGGCGGCGACGCGGCGATCATGCGCGCGTATTGGGGCGCGACGGAGGGCGGCAACTTCGAGGGAAAGAACATTCTTTCGGTCGCGAGCGCCGATCCCCGCGCCCTGGCCCGCCAATTCTCGATCGACGTGGCACAACTGGAGCCAATCGTCGAGCGCGCGAAGGCGAAGCTGTACGAGGTTCGGTCGAAGCGTGTGTGGCCCGGACGCGACGACAAGATTCTCGCGTCGTGGAACGGCCTCGCGGTTCGCGCGCTCGCCGAAGCAGCACGCGCTTTCGGCGACGACGAGTTCACGGCGCTCGCGTTGAACGGCGCGACGTTTTTGTTCGATCGGCTCGTGGTCGACGGACGCGTGCTTCGGTCGTACTCGGGCGGTCGCGCGCGCATCGCCGGCTATCTCGAGGATCACGCCGCCGCCGGCCTCGCCGCGCTCGCCGTCTACGAGCTCACGTTCGACGATCGCTGGCTCGCGCGCGCACGCGAGCTCGGCGCCTCGATGACGCGATGGTTCTGGAACGAGGCTGAGGGCACGTTCTTCGACACGGCGGCGGATCACGAAGCGCTCATCACCCGTCCGCGCGACGTCTACGACAACGCGACGCCATCCGGAACGTCGCTGGCCGTGGAGCTGCTGCTGCGTCTCGCGGAGTTGTTCGACGAACGAGGCGCGTACGATCGCGCGGCGAAGGTCGCGAACTCGATCGCCCCCGCAGTCGCGCGGTATCCGTTGGCGTTCGGACAGATGCTTTGCAACGCGGACATGCTCGTGAACGGTGCGGTCGAGTTGGCGATCGTCGGCGATCCGACGAGGCCCGATTTTCAGGCCATGGCGGAGGCGGCAGCGACGAGGTACGTGCCCTCGTTCATCGTCGCAGGCGGGCCCGAATCCGGCGCGAACGCCGGCGTTGCCTTGCTGGCGGATCGGACGACGATCGACGGAAAGGCGACCGCGTACTTGTGCCGAAACCGCGTCTGCGAGCTGCCGGCGACCGGCGTCGAGCAACTACAGAACGGATTCGACCGGCTCGCCATGCCGGTTCCGACCTGACGCGAGAGCCTCTTGACCGGCCCCGGCCCGAACCATAGGTTGCCGATACCTCGGCATCCGATGGGTCTATGGCCAGATCGGTCGACCTTCTGCAAGGCACGCTCGACCTGCTCGTCCTCAAGACGCTGAGCTGGGGACCGGCCCACGGCTACGCGATCGCGCGCTGGATCGAGCAGCTCACCGGCGAGGTGCTGCGGATCGGTGAGGGGTCGCTCTACCCCGCTCTGCACCGCCTCGAGGAACGAAGCCTCGTCGCATCCGACTGGCAGCGCTCGTCGACGAATCGCCGCGCGAAGGTGTACCGGCTGACGCCGGCCGGACGAACGCAGCTGCGCGCCGAATCGGGGGAGTGGAGCGACTTCGTCGCCGCCGTCGCCAAGGTGCTGCGCGCCGCGGAGGCGCCGTCGTCATGACGGAATCCAAAGAACGTTGGTTCCGCGCGTTGACTCTCGTTCGGCGAAGCGCCGGCCGCGACGTCGACGACGAATTGCGATTCCATGTCGAGAGCCGCGTCGCCGATCTCGTCGCGAGCGGCGTCGACCCCGCGACCGCACGCGCGCGTGCGGAAGCGGAATTCGGCGATCAGCGCACCATCCGCGAACAAACCGTGCGGATCGACGAGCGCATCCGCCGGCGACGGCGGCTGGGCGACTGGTTGAATGAGATCTGGCGAGACGTCGTCGTCGGGCTTCGGTCGCTGCGTCGAACACCGGGAGTCGCGATCAGCGCGCTCCTTTGCAGCGCGCTTGGCATCGGTGCCACGGGCGCGATCACGTCCGCCGCCTACGCGATTCTCGTACGCGCGCTCCCGTACGCCGACGCCGACCATCTCGTCGCGGTGTACAGCGAAAACCCGGGACGCGCGTATCATCGAGTCAACGTGTCGTGGCCGGACTACGAAACGTGGCGTGACGGCACCCGCGCATTTTCGGCACTCGGCATGTGGACGTGGACGACGCTCACCTTCTCCGGAGAAGGCGGCGAGGCGGAGCGTATCGAAGGTGCCGAGATGACGCCGAATCTCGTGACGATCCTCGGCGTCGCGCCCGAGCTGGGCCACGGGTTCGTCCCGACCGACACCATGCCCGGCGCACCGCCGGTGGCGCTCATCAGCCATGGACTCTGGCAGCGCCGGTATGGAGGCGACTCGACCATCGTCGGGCGACGCGTCGAGATCGGCAGCCAGATGACCACGATCGTCGGCGTCATGCCGCCGCGGTTCAACTTCCCTGACCGCGGTGACGCGTGGATTCCGTTCAAGCCACGCCCCGGTGCCGAGGCGCACGGCAACCGCGGCTACGCGGGTGCCATTGGGCGCTTGCGGCCGAACGTCACGATCGACCAAGCGCGATCGGACATGTACAGAATCGACGCCGCGATGGTGCGCGATTTCCCGAACGAGAACGAGGGCTGGCGCTCGGAGATCCTGCCGCTGCGCGACGATCTGGTCGGAGACCTGAAGCGTCCGGTGCAGATCTTCCTCGCCGCCGTCATGATGGTCCTGCTCATCGTCTGCGCCAACGTCGCGAACCTTTTGCTCGCGCGCGGCGCCGCGCGGTCCGGTGAGATCGCCGTGCGCACGGCGCTCGGCGCGTCGCGCCAACGACTCGCGCGTCAGTTGATGACGGAGAGTTTCGCGTTGGCGATCGTAGCCGGCGCCTTCGGCGTGATGATCGCCTGGTGGGGCGTGAGGTTGCTGCGGTACGCGTTTCCGGGACAAACGCCTCCGTCGTACATCTCTCTCACGGTCGACGGGGCCTCGCTCGCGTTCATCGCCGGCATCACGCTGCTCACAGGCGTGCTGTTCGGAATTCTTCCCGCCGTCCGTGGTACGCGAGTCGATCTTGGCACGGTGCTGCGCGGAGTGGGGCGAGGCTCGGACGGTCATCAGTCACGCGTGCGCGGCTCGTTGGTCGTGCTCGAGATCGCGCTGACGGTCGTGCTGACCGTCGGAGCGATGCTGCTGTTGCGCAGCTACAAGAACTTCGAGGGCACGGCGCTCGGCTTCGACGAGCAAGGTATTCTTTCGGCGCGGATCGCCCTCGCGAAACCGGATTATCCGACGAGCGCGCAGCGGATCGAGTTCTACGATCGTCTGCTCGCGCGTCTGCGTGCGTTGCCCGGCGTGACGTTCGCCGCCTCGGCGCAGGGAATTCCGTTCAGCGGCTGGAATCTGCAAGCGTGGGCACGGATCGAGGGAATGCCCCCGCGAAAGCGCGGTGAGGAACTGGACGCACACTATCAATACGTATCTTCGGACTACTTCAAGGCGATCGGCGTTGGACTCGTTCGCGGCCGCTGGCTCACGCCGCAAGATAGGGATTCGCTCCATCCGCCGGTGCTGGTGAACGAGCAGATGGTCAAGGTCGGTTTTGGCGGCGCGGACCCGATCGGTAAACATGTTCTTATTGGCGGCGACCGCGATCCCGTGGCCACGGTCGTCGGCGTCGTGCGTGACTTTCGGCATTATCGATTGCCGGAGCCGATGGGACCGGCTGTGTACTACGCGTACGCGGCATATCCGACGCTCGGACAGACCATCGTCCTTCGCACTGGAAGCCGCGACCCACACGCGCTCATTCCGGAGCTGCGCCGAGTGGTTCGCGAGCTCGATCCACGCGTCGCCCTTTCCGAGGTTCAGACGTTCGACGAGGTCGTCGGGCGTTCGCTCTGGCGTCAAAGACTCCACGGCGCGGTCTTGAGCATCTTCGCCGTGCTCTCGCTGGTGTTGGCCTGCATCGGTTTGTACGGCGTTCTCTCGTATGCCGTGACGCAGCGAACACGTGAGCTCGGCGTGCGCATCGCGCTCGGCGCGAACACCGGGGACGTGGTGCGGCTCGTCTTGCGGCAGAGCGGCGCCCTCGTGGTGGGCGGCGTGGCGGTCGGGTTGATCGGAGCGTTGTTCGCGAGCCGGCTGCTCGAGACGCTGCTCTACGGCGTCGGACCGGCCGATCTGTTGACCTTCACGACGGTGCCGCTCGGTCTCGCGGCCGTCGCGCTGTTGGCGTCGGCGATCCCCGCTCGCCGCGCCGCCGAGGTGGACCCGATCGCCGCGATTCGCGCGGAGTAGGCGAAACCTCACTCGCCATCGATCCGTCGTTTGGTGGTCCACCTTTCGACGGATCGATGGCTTTTTTCAGTTCGTATCTGATTCCAGCGCTGTGGGTCGCGTGGCTGGCGGGGTGGTGGCTTGCCGCCCGAAACACCAAACAGACCGCGCGCCGCGAGTCGCTCGGGTCGCGACTCAGCTACACGGTGCCTCTCGGGATCGGAGTGTGGCTGCTCATCAGCCGCCGAATCCCCTGGCCGGCGCTCAACGCGCGCTTCGTTCCGCTCGCGACGTGGCCGTACGTCGTTGGTGTCGCGCTCGTCGTTGTCGGACTGGCGTTCGCCACCTGGGCTCGCGTGTACCTCGGCCGCAATTGGTCAGCGTCGGTCACGCTCAAGCGAGATCATGAGCTGGTGCGATCGGGGCCATACCGGTGGGTGCGAAATCCGATCTACACCGGGATCCTCGTCGCGCTTGCCGGCAGCGCGCTCGCGCGGGGGCAGTGGTCCGGCGTGCTGGCGGTCGTGATCGCGTTTGGGTCGTTCTGGTACAAGGCGAGGCTCGAGGAGCGGGTGATGCACGCGGCGTTCGGCGAGAGCTACGATGCGTACCGGCGCGAGGTGAAGTCACTGATACCCTTCGTCCTCTGAGTTCTGAGCTGAGCTACGAATTGACGTTCAGAATCGCGGCAGCCGGTCGGCATCGCGACTGGACACCCGAGCCTAGCCTCGAGCAGCAGCGACGAGCAGGAGCCTTGAGCAGCTGCTAACGACATCTTCGCAGTCTGCGCTCAAAGCTGCTGCTGAAGGCTGTCGCTCACGGCTTGGCCCGTCCCCTCTTCCGGGATCCTGGCGCCGGCGGGAAGAAACCGGACGGAGCGGCCCTTACGGCAACGCTGGAGTAATGGCAGCGCTCTTGTACACATACCCATTCTTCATCACGAATACCGGCTTCTCCATGACGTGAATGTCCTGGAGCGGATCGCCGGGGACGGCGACGACGTCGGCCCATTTTCCCGGCGCGAGCGATCCGATCTGTTTGTCCCAGCCGAGAAGCTTGGCGCCGTTCATCGTGCCAGCGACAATGGATTGCATTGGCGTCATGCCGCCCCATTCGACCATCAACGTGAACTCGTGGCCGTTGGTGCCGTGCGCGCCCACGCCGGCGTCGGTGCCGAGCGCGATCGGGACGCCGTCTTTGACGGCGATCTTGACCCCGTTCTTCATGGCCGTGGCCGCGGCCCGTGCCTTTTGCGCGCGCAGTCCTTTGAGCACGCCCGCGTCGGCCGCCTTGAGCACCGCCTCGCCCGCGCTCAGCGTCGGCACGAGGTAGGTGCCATGCTGCTTCATGAGCTGCGCGCCTTCTTCGTCGAGAAACGAACCGTGCTCGATCGACGCGACGCCCGCGCGCACCGCGGTCTTGATGCCTTCGGCGCCGTGCGCGTGCGCGGCGACCTTGCGCTCGAGCTTCGTCGCCTCGTCCACCAGCGCCTTCATCTCTTCGTAGGTGTACTGCTGCACGCCGACGGCGTCGCCCTCGGAGAGCACGCCGCCGGTCGCGCACATCTTGATGACGTCGGCGCCGTATTTCGCCTGATAGCGCACGGCGGCGCGGATCTGATCCGCGCCATCGGCCACGCCGAGCATCGGGTTGCCGTCCATCAAGCCCGGACGAAAGCCGTTTTCGTCGCAGTGGCCGCCGGTGATGCCGATGGCGTGTCCGGCGTTCTGCATGCGCGGCCCGATGACGTTTCCTTCGTTCACCGCTTTGCGCAGCGCCATGTCGTCGAAGTCCGGCGCGCCGACGTTGCGAATCGTCGTGAACCCGCCGAGCAGCGTCTTCTGCGCGTTGGCGACTCCGATGATCGCGCCGGTCGCCTGGTAGTCCCTGACCGCGGCGTCGTTGGCCTGCGGATCCGCGAGCTCACGCCCGATGATGTGCGTGTGCGCGTCGACGAAGCCGGGGAGCAGCGTGACGTCGCCGAGGTCGACGAGCGTCGCGCCGGCCGGGATGTTGACCGACCCCTGCTTGCCGACGGCGACGATCTTGTCGTCGGTGACGACCACGACGCCGTTGGTGATCGCGGCCGCGCCCGTGCCGTCGATCAGCCGAGCGGCGCGAAGGGCGACGGTACCGGAGCCCTTGAGCTCCTGCGCGTGAACGACGGCGGGGACAGGAGCGAGAAGAAGGGCGGCGGCTGGGATGATTCTGAATCGCATCGGTTTTCGAGGAGGAGGGAGACCACGAAAACCTTTCGGCGGAAACGGCGGGGCACAAGGCCGCGGACCGGAAAGGGAGCCGTTACGGCGTGCGGAGAACTGGGACGAGGACGGCGACGCCGCTCCTCACTTCCGATGTACGCCGCCCCTCACCCCACGAGGTGTTCACGGGCGCCGCCACGCTTTCGTCGAGCGTCTGTGCTAGGCGCTCGACGTCATAGCCATCATTTCGGACACGAAGGTCGAAATAGAGTACGCCGCTCGTAGCGCCGGTGACGGGCAGCGCCAAGATGAGGACCCACTGGAACAGGAGCTCCTGGACCCGTTCGCCCAAGCCAATGAGCCCAGCAATGAGTCCGGTGCCAAACGCACCGGCGATGACCAGCACGAAGACGATGAGCCACGACATCGCCAGCGAACCGAGAATGTGCCAGAACTGGCCTCGAGCGAGCTGCTTTGAACGGCTGATCGCTTCCGACGTGCCGCTGACGCGCTCGACGACGACGGTCATCGGTGCGGCGAACGTCCAGCACCACACGATGACTCCCGGTATGATCAGCAGGAGGGCGCCGAGGAATGTGAGAATGCCCTGTGCGAACGAGACGACGAGGAGGGTTCCCGATCGACCCGAGGTTTGACCGAAGGCGCTCGCCAGACTGACTGCACGGTCGTGCATCGCGTCGGAGACGACGGCGACCGTGGCGCCGACGGCAAGCGGCATCGCGAATCCGGAGGCGTTCGAAATTAGCTCGCCGAAGGGCCCGCCGATGAGGAACCCCACGATGGCGAACGGACCGAGCAACACGATCCAAATCGCAGCAAGCGTCGCGAAGTGCGCTCGATAGATCGAGAAACCCGCGTCGACGATCTCTCGCCGATCTCGGGCGAAACATCGGTTCGCTCATGCCGATCCTCGAATTGGAGAGGCTGCCTGACCTTCAAGATGTACAAAGAGCGTTCTGACACCGCAAGCCTTAGACGAGTAACGGCGTACGACGCCACCGATCACTCCCGCTCCTTCGGACCGCCCGTTCGGCTTCTGCCTGGCAACTCAGCAGCACATACCGTTTGCGCGAACACAGCTCCGACCGTCGGCTGTGAGCAGGAGCCATGAGCAAAAAAACCGGGCGACCGGCATCTGTCGCCGATCGCCCGCCGCCCGTCAAGCTCGGACCTCCTGCTCCAGGCTGACGCTCGAGGCTAGGCTCGCTCCATTTTCCGAGATGCCGGCCTAGCCAACCGAGCCACCAACCGATCTGAATTCTCAGATCTCAAAACTCACGCCTCGAGCCTGTATCCCGCTTTCCAGACTGTAAGGATGTGCCTCGGCTGCGACGGATCGTCTTCGATCTTCCGCCGCAGTTCCGCGATGTGGATGTCCACCGTTCGCGTCATCACTTCGACCCGGTGCCCCCACACCTCACGGAGCAGCTCGACGCGAGACGCGACGGCGCCGCGGCGGCGGACGAGGGCCAGGAGAAGGTCGAACTCCTTGGGGCTGAGCCCCACCGGCGCGCCGTTCTTCGTCACGGTGCGTGAGGCGGGATTGATCTCCACGCCGCCGAACTTCTCGATTGCCTCGGTCGTGTGTGACCGCTGGTCGGCGAACCGCGACCGTCGCAGTAGCGCGCCCACGCGAGCGAGCAGCTCGAGCACGCCGCACGGTTTCGTCACGTAATCGTCGGCGCCGAGCCGGAAGCCGAGCACCTTGTCGGCTTCTTCGCCGCGCGCGGTGAGAATCAGCACCGGCACGTCGGAACCGTTCTCGCGCAGCGTCTTCAGCACGCGGTAGCCGTCCATGCCCGGCAGCATCAGGTCGAGCATGACGAGATCCGGTCCCCACGACCGCGCGCGCTCGAGCCCCGTTTCACCGTTCTCGGCGACCTGCACGTCGTACCCCTCGATCTCCAGACCTGTGCGAAGACCGTAGGCGAGGTTGACGTTGTCCTCGACGATGAGAATTCGAGCCATTTGGGTCGGGAGCTGGGCCGTGATGCTGTCCGTCGTCGACGGCCGTTTCTCTGCCACGGTAGCATACGTCATGGGACCACCTGAAGTTGCGAGTTTGGAGGAGGGGGAGGCTGCGATTGATCGGATGACGACGGAGATGTGGGGGATGCGGAGTCTGACGGTTCCGATTGGGTGAGCGGCAGCTCGATGACGACGCGCGCGCCGCCGCCGGGCGCCGACTCCACACGCGTGCGGCCGCCGTGTAGCAGCACGAGCTCACGGACCACCGACAACCCGATGCCGCTGCCGCCCGTCGACGATTCCGCGTCGCGGTTGAGACGGACGTACGGCTCCCAGACGCGGACACGATCGTCGCGCGGAATGCCCGGTCCTTCGTCCTCGACCCAGATGCGCGCACGGTCGCCGACCACCTGCGAGCCGACGGTGATCGTCTGTCCCGACGGACCATACTTCGCCGCGTTGTCGAGCAGATTGAGCAGAATCTGACGCAACGCGTTGCGGTCCACGCTCATCAACGCATTGATCCCCAGCGCCGCGTTGATCGTCATGCCGCGCGAACGCGCGAGGGGCGCGAACAGATCGAGCGATTCCTGAATCTCGCGGTCGACCTCCGCCGGCTCCGGCGACACGCGGTTCGTTCCTTTTTCCGCGCGCGAGAAATTCAGCACGTTCTCGACGAGATACGTCAAGCGCCGCGCTTCTTGATCGATGATCCCGGCCGACCGCTCGCGCTCGTCGTCCGTGCGGAGCCGGCCGAGGTGGAGCAGCTCGGCGAACCAACGAATCTGGGCGAGCGGCGTGCGAAGCTCGTGCGACACACCCGAGACGAACTCCGTACGGAGGCGCGCGAGTTGTTGCTGGCGCCGCAGCTGGACGACCGCGACGGTGAGCAACCCCGCGGCGAGCACGAACAGCGCGACGAGAATCGGTAGTCGCGAATCCGGCAGACCGCCCACGACGAGCTGCGGCGCGAAGGCCTTGTTCAGGCTCACGCGCATCTTGAGCCGTCCGAAGCTCGGATCGACAGTGGATGCGGCGCTGTAGGTCGTCGCGATCCATCCGGGCGAGTGGTACACCTCCGTCCCCTTCGCCGTCGTCACCGAGATCGACAGGATCGAATCGATCGGAAGATCGTGAATGAGAGCTTCCGGCAGCAGCGAGCTCGCGTTTCCGCGCTTGCCGCGAATCTCCTCGAACACGGGATCCAGGAACGGCTTTGGTTCGGTGACGTAGCCGTACAGCTCCACGGGGCGACGGCGCCGGACGTCGCGCGCGACGACGAAGACGACGAGCTGCAAATGCTTGTTGTGCTCGTCGAACAACATGACGTACGAATCGTTCGTGAGCATGACACCCGGCATCGCGCGTCCGTTCGGTGTCACGAAATTGAGGACGCCGCGATCGGACGGCAGCGGCGGCATGTCGCTCACGTACGCGACCATCGTGTCGCGCACGCGCGCGAGGTCAGAGTCCGACACGTCCGTCTCGGTCGTCCGGAAGGTCGAGTCCTTCCAGTCGTACCGAAAGAAATAACGAACGCTGTCGAGGCAGTTGCACCAGCCCATCATCATGTCGTGGGCGATGGCGCCGACGTCGGCCGGACTGTATAGCGTGCGCTCGAGCGAGTCCGGCTGGAGCCGCATCGCTTGCTGAATGAGCGAGGCGACGACCTGCTTGAGGAGTGCGTTTTTCGCCTGCTGCGTCAACTGCCAGTCGGCGATCTTGGCGTAGTCCTGCAGAGTCCGCTCCGCCATCGCGCGCTGCGAACGCGCCGCGTCCCACGCTTGGTACGTGAGCGCCGCGCATACGACGAGCGCGAGGACCAAAAGGGCGACCGTGCCGACCAGTCGGGGAGAGCGGCGCATACGTCTATACATACGATATGATAGGGCCGGGGCCAGTGGCGGATCGGGGCTTTACTGATTCCTTTCAGCGGACCGGGCGACGCCGCCAGGTTTGACACCTTTCATTGCTCCAATGTCGACCATCTACGACGTCTCGCTGCCGATCCTGAGCGGGGGGCTCGTGTACCCCGGCAACCCCGAGATCGCGATCTCCCCCCAACAGGAAATTTCCAAGGGAGCCAGTTCGAACGTTTCGTTGCTGTCGTTCGGCTCGCACACGGGAACGCACGTCGACGCGCAGAAACACATCTTCGACGGCGGGCTCGCCGTCGACGCGGTCCATCTGGACGTGTTGATGGGTCCCGCGATCCTGATCGCCGCGCCCGACGACGCGCCCGCCGTGACCGAGAGCCTTCTTCGCGCTCACGATCTTACCGGCCAGGAGCGCGTTTTGATCCGGACGCGCAACTCTGGTTTTATCAGACAGCGCGACTTCGTCCGCGACTATACATACCTGGCGCCTGATGGCGCCGAATATCTGGTTTCAATCGGCGTGAAGCTCGTCGGCATCGATTACATGTCGATCGAGCAGTTCCATTCCGGGCACCACATGACGCACCGCACGCTGCTCGGCCGCGGCGTCGTCATCGTGGAAGGACTCGACCTCTCCGTGCCGCCGCCGGGCAGATACGACCTGCGCGTCCTGCCGCTCAGACTGGCCGGGTTGGACGGAGCGCCGGCTCGCGCGGTGCTCGTCGGATGAGCGACGCGATCCTCCGGCGACAACGCGAGCCGGTCGAGTTGGTGCTCTTCGACGTCGGCGGAGTGCTTGGCACCAATGGGTGGGATCGCGAGCAGCGCGACGAAGCGGTCAGGAAATTCGGTCTCGACCGCGACGACTTTCAGTACCGCCACGAAGAGATGGTCGGCGCGCTGGAGTCGGGCGAGGTTTCGCTCGACGAGTATCTCGCCATTACGGTGTTCTGCGCGCCGAGAGACTTTTCGGTGGACGAGTTCAAGACGTTCATGTTCGCGCAGAGCGTCGCGTGGCCCGACTCGATCGCCGTGGCGCGCGATATTGCCGCATTGGGGACGGTTCGGCTGGCGACGCTCAACAACGAGAGCGAAGAGCTGAACCACTACCGGATCGAGCAGTTCGGGCTGCGCGAGATCTTCCCGACCTTCTTCACGTCGTGTTGGCTCGGCGTGCGCAAGCCGACGCGTCGCATCTATGAGCGGGTGCTCGGGATGACGCAGGCGGATCCGAGGCGCACCTTGTTCGTCGATGACAGGCTTCAGAATTTGGCACCGGCGGACTCGCTCGGGCTGCGGACGTTGCAGTTCACGACGGCCGCGCGGTTACGAGAGGATCTGAAGGGGATGGGGTTGATCTAGACGGGACGAGAGCGGTGTCGGGGTGTGGAGACCCCACGCCGCCCCGGCACTCGTTCCTTGTACCCGGCGCACCCCGCCTCCGCACGCGTCCCTCTCGAACCCTACGTCCCGTGCGCCACGATGTAGTCCTTCGTGATCCGCTTCACGTTCACCGTCCCCATCTGCCGCATCGTCATCTCGGTCTCTTTGCGCAGAATGGCGAGCACCGTCTCCACGCCTTCTTGCCCGAACGACCCCAAGCCCCAGATGTACGGCCGCCCGATGCCGGTCGCCGTCGCGCCGAGTGCGAGGCCCTTGAAGATGTCGGTGCCGCGGCGGATCCCGCCGTCGAGAATCACGGGCGCGCGTCCCCGCACACCGGCAACGACTTCCGGGAGCGTCAGCACCGTCGCGCGTGTGCTGTTCTCGGCGCGTCCGCCGTGATTCGAGACGAAGACGCCGTTGATGCCCTGGTTCATCGCGATCTCGGCGTCCTCGCGCGTGACGATGCCCTTGATGAACACCTTCATCGACGTCGAGTCCTGAAGCCGCTTCACCCAGTCCCACGTCGGCGTCCCCACCTCGGGGCTCGGCGTGTCCGGCTTGAGATCGGCGATCGCCGGCTTGCGCCGATTGTCGCGTAGCTCGTTCACTCGACCGGTCGCGCCGGGGGTCGGCGCGCCACCGAGGTGGCAGTTCGTGCACGTGCGCGTGTCGGCCGCGCGGGCTCGAATCATCGTCTCGCGGTTGCTGCCGCCGATGAGATCCACCGTGAACACGACGACCGGCGCGCCCGCGTGCTCGGCGCGCTTCACCATTTGCTTCGTCTGATTCCAGTCTTCTTGATGGTAGAGCTGGAACCACACCGACGCGCCGCGCGCCGCGATGCAGTCCTCGATGCTCGTCGTCGCCACGGTGGACAACACCTGAAGGTGATTCTTTGCCTTCGCCGCGCGCGCGACGGCGAGCTCGCCCTCGGCATGAAACGCCCGCTGGCTGCCGACGGGATTGATCACGATCGGCGTCGGCCATTTGACGCCGAGGATCTCGACGGACGGATCGACTTTGCGCACGTCCACGAGCCGGCGCGCGCGCAGATCCCAGTGAGCGTACCCGTCGCGGTTGGCACGGATCGTCGCGTCGTCGTCGGTGCCGGTCATGAGATAACCCCAATGGGCCGGCGGGATTTTCTTCTTCGCGACCGGCTCGAAGTCGAACACGTCGAGCGCGTCGGCGGCCGACGCGATCAGCTCGGGCTCCTGCGTCGCCTGCTGCAAGAGCGCGAGGCCCTTCGCCCGATCACGAGACGAGCCGTCGAACAGCTTCGACAACCACGCGACATCGACGCCCGCGACCGCCAGAAGCGGACTGCCCGCCGCAAACCGCAAAAATCGCCGTCGCGATACGTCCTCGCTCGATCGGTGCGACATCTGGGACCTGGTCCGCGTTGGAGTCGAAGCAGTCTGGAGCGTGTGGACGACGGCTGCAAGAGCCTCGAGCCGCTACTGGCCGGTCATTCTCAGTCTTCGAGACACGCCGAGACTCGACCGTCGAGAACACCGCGTCATCCTGGTTGTCGCGAGATCGCAGCGATACCGATCGTTCGCCGAGCTGTCGCCGTGTTGCAGGTCCAACGCTGTGCGAGCGGGTTGCGCGCGTCCCGCCGCAGGTAGTTCGCCGCCCACGACCGCACGAGAAAATCCGCGAGGCTGATGTACCCCGGCCCGCGCCGCGGCTCGCGTGTGTACCAGATCCCGGGCGAAGGTCAATCGGAAACGCCGTCACTAGGCCGGACCGGCCTCGGCAGGCGGCGTGCCGTGCACGAAACCTGTATATGGCAGAGCCTCGACAGGGCTGACTTACCCGAGGAGCTTTTCTATCGAGCACCCCGGCGAACGTAGCACCCTCACACTCCTCAACATGCAACTCGCAATGGTCGGGCTGGGCCGCATGGGCGGCAACATGGTCGAGCGCCTCATGCGACACGGCCACAAGCTGGTCGTCTTCGATCGCAGCGCGGAGACGGTCGCCAAATACAAGGGACTGGGCGCGACGCCGGCCGCCGATCTCACGGCCGTCGTCGCCGCGCTCCCAAAGCCACGCGTCATCTGGATCATGGTTCCGGCGGGCGACCCGGTGGACCAGACGATCGCCACGCTCAAACCGCTGCTCTCAGCCGGCGACATCATCATCGACGGCGGCAACTCGAACTTCCACGACTCGATTCGCCGCGGCGCCGAGTTGGCGAAATCGAAGGTCGAATTCATCGATGCGGGAACGAGCGGCGGAATCTGGGGGCTCGAGAACGGCTACTGCCTGATGGTGGGCGGAAGCGACGACGCCGTGAAGACCTGCGAGCCGATTTTCACCGCGCTCGCCCCGACGGACGGCTTCGCGCACGTCGGCCCCACGGGCGCCGGCCACTATGTGAAGATGGTGCACAACGGCGTCGAGTATGGGATGCTCCAGGCGTACGCCGAAGGCTACGAGATTCTGCACGCGTCCAAGACGTTTCCGAAGCTCGATCTCGAGCAGATCGCAAACGTCTGGCAGCACGGAAGCGTGGTGCGTTCGTGGCTCAACGAGCTCGCCGCCACCGCGTTCTCGCGCGACGCGTCGCTCTCGAAGCTCAAGGGGTGGGTCGCCGACTCCGGCGAAGGCCGGTGGACGGTGCAGGAAGCGATCGACGTCGACGTTCCGGCGCCGGTGATCACGCTGTCGCTGCTCATGCGCCTGCGCTCGCGACAAGAAGACTCGTTCAGCGCCAAGGTCATCGCGGCGCTGCGCAACGAGTTCGGCGGCCACGCCGTGGAGCGCGCATGACGACCACCGCCGCGCAGCCAGCGATCATTCCCGGGCGGCCTGCCTCCCAGCCGCATCCGCACGAGCAACCTCGCGCGCACGCCGACCCGTGCACGATGGTCATTCTCGGTGCGCTCGGCGATCTGAGTCGCCGAAAGCTGCTCCCGGCGATTTACCAACTGCTCAACGAGCACCTCGTCGATACCGATTTCCAGGTGCTCGGCGTCGGCCGCGACAAATCCCAAACGGACGACACGTTCCGCGAGCAAATGGGCAAGGCGCTCTCGGAATCGGACGAGGTCGGGAAGTTCAACGAGGCCGTGTGGCAGGACGTGTGCAAACGCCTTCACTTCGTGTCCGCCGACCTTGCTAATGCCTCGGACTACGAGACCATCGGGAAACGTCTCGCCGAGCTGGAGAAAGGGCGCGCGCCGGGCGAATGCAACCGGTTGTTCTACTGCGCCGTTCCGCCGAGCGTCTTCGAGCCCATCGTACGAAATCTTTCAACGAGCGGACTCGCGCCGCGTACTCGCACGCCTGAAGACCGGCCGTGGACGCGCATCGTGATCGAGAAGCCGTTCGGCCACGACCTCGAGAGCGCGCTCCGACTGAACAATCTGGTCCTCGGCCTCTTCGCCGAACACCAGACGTACCGCATCGATCACTACTTGGGAAAGGAGACGGTGCAGAACGTGTTGGTTCTGCGCTTCGCCAACTCGATCTTCGAGCCGATTTGGAATCGGCAGTGGATCGACCACGTGCAGATCACGGCGGCCGAGACGGTCGGCGTCGAAGACCGCGGCGCGTACTACGAGGAAGCCGGTATCGTGCGCGACATGTTCCAGAACCACCTGCTGCAGCTGCTGGCGCTGACCGCCATGGAGCCGCCGGCGCAGATGACGGCCAACTCGGTGCGGGATGAGAAGGTGAAGGTGCTCAAGTCGATGCGCATGTTCGATCCGGAGACGATCTCGAACAACGCCGTGCGCGCCCAGTACACCGCCGGGACGATCGGGGAGAAATCGGTACCCGGCTACCGCCAAGAGCCGAACGTCTCACGGACGTCGCTCGTGCCGACGTTCGCCGCAGTGCGTTTTTACGTCGACAATTGGCGATGGAACGGTGTGCCGTTCTATCTGCGCTCCGGTAAGCGCATGGCGCGCCGAGTGTCGGAGATCGCCGTGCAATTTCGGACGCCGCCGCATCTGATGTTCGGCGAGGCCAGTCAGCTGATGCGGCCGAACACGCTCGTCCTGCGCGTGCAGCCGAATGAAGGCGTTTCGCTCGACTTCGAGGTGAAGGTCCCGGGCGCGGCCGTGGCGCTGACGTCGGCCATCGAGATCGCGCCGGTCGACATGACGTTCAACTACGCCGAGGCATTCGGCGAAGTGACCGCACCCGCCTACGAAACGCTGTTGCTCGACGTGATGATCGGCGAGGCGACGCTCTTCACGCGCAGCGACGAAGTCGAGGCGGCGTGGCGCGTCGTAGATCCGCTCATTCAGTACTGGGAGTCGCACCCGCCGAAGCGAATGCCGACGTACGCCGCGGGAAGTTGGGGGCCGAGAGAGGGGGATGAACTGATCGAAGAAGATGGGGCAGCGTGGAGAGAACCGACGGGCACATAGCGCCCCGGCCCCGACCGGCGCAGCGCCGATCCGCGACGTTTGAGTATGAACTGGCAGGGCGTGAATCGCGCGGATTGGTGCGAGCCTGGCCTCGAGCGCCAGCTTTCAGCATGAACCGTGAGCTAACACGCCGAAAGGCAGTAGCCGTAGCTCGTAGCTCCTGCTTATAGCTGCAGCTCTGGGCTGGGCTCGCTTCCAGATCGAGATGCCCGCCACACGCCTGAGACGCCGAGTGTTTAGAACTCAGATCTCAGGTCTCAGTCCTTCCCCTCGAAATCGATAAACCCTTTGTAGGGATCCGCGGCCACGAGCTTGACCTTCACCTTGTCGCCCACGTCGAACTTCTCGCCGTTCCGAACAACCATCCCTTCCGCCGGCGGGTGCAACGTGCGGACGAACGTGCCCTTGGGATTTGCCCCCGTCACGATCGCGTCGAACGTCGTGCCGATCTTGTCGTGCAGCAGTAGCGCCGCGACGGTCTTACGGACGGTGCGCTCGACTTTGTTCTCGGCGTCCTCGCGCTCGGTGCAGCGGGCGGCGATGTCGGTGAGCTCGTCGTTGGTGTAGGGCGCGGGCGCGCCGGCGATGGCGGCTTTCACCAGCCGCTGCGTGACGACGTCGGCGTAGCGGCGGTTGGGCGCGGTGGCGTGCGTGTAGTCGTGCGTCGCCAGTCCGAAATGTCCGCCGGGATCCTTGCCGGGAAGGTCGAGCGCGTAGATGCCCGGGCCCATGAGCTTCACGACCGACAGCGAGAGATCCGGGAAGCGCTCCGGATCGGCTTTGTGCCGGTCCGCCAAGAAGTGCGCGAGCGAGAGCGAGTCGGGCTGATTCGGCAGCGTCGTTCCATACTGCTTCGCCAGCTCGACGATGCGCGACCAGCGCTCGGGCTCACGAACGACGCGACGGATTCCCGAGCGTCCGCGGGCCTCGAGGAACTTCGCGATCGCGACGTTGCTCGCGATCATGAAGTCCTCGATCAGGTTTCGCGCTTCGTTCTTGGCGATGACCTTGAGGTCGACGACTCTACCGTCCTGCGTGATGGGCGTCGCCTCGATCGTCTCGAACTCCAGTGCGCCGTTGCGCAGCCGTTCGGCCTTGAGCCGCGTCGACGCCTCGTGCTGCAGCTTCAGCTGACCGATGAGCGTCTTGTCGTTGGCGATTTTGTCCGGCGGCGGCCCGCCGGTGAGCCACGCCCCGACCGGCTCGTACGCCAGCTGCGCCTTGTTGCGGACCATCGCGCGGTAGACGTCGGCCGACACGACGTTCCCGTCGGCATTGACCACGGTCTCGACCGCGATCGCGAGTCGGTCTTCGTCTTCGTTGAGCGACGTGAGCCCGGTCGACAGCTTGACGGGCAGCATCGGGAAGACGTCGACGCCGGTGTAGACAGACGTGCAGTTGGCGTACGCGTGTTCGTCGAGGGGCGACCCCTTCGGCACGAGCGAGTCGACATCCGCCACGCCGACGACGAGGCGGATGCACCCGTCGTCCATTTGCTCGGCGATCTCGATCTGGTCGAGATCCTTCGATTCCTTGTTGTCGATCGACGACCAGGGGCGGTCGCGCATGTCGCGCACCCCGGCCGGCGCGGACGCGGGCGCCGTCAGCGCGTCGAGCTGTTTCTTGGCCTGGGCGTCGTAGTCGGGCTCGAAGCCGTTCGCGACCAGAATCCGCCGGGCGGCCGCGTGGAGGTCGAACCCTCCGTTGTGGCCGTGTTTACCGAGCTGCGTGGAGTCTTTTTGTATTTGACCGCTCGCCATGAGATCGCGGGTTGAAAGTACCGGATCCGAAATGTGGCGAGGCAGACCCGGCGGCGTGAGGCGCCACAGGAAACCCTTGTGGGCGGCGCGGCGTAGAACATCATTGGAAGCATGCGCCCGTCCCCAAACGCGGAACCGCCTGTTTCCTCCAGCGCCACCGAATCGCCCCTTCGCGAGGAGACCCACGACGCGACGACTGCCGCATCGTGCGACTACTGCGGGTCGGCCCGGCTCGAGTGGCGGAAGTGCAAGCTGATTTGCGAAGACTGCAAACAGATCAACAAGAGCTGCGCGGATCTCTGAGGACGGCGACCACTTGCTGAGAGATTTCTTCGGACGGCGACCCATGCACGCTCAAGGGTACAACTTCACAGAAGACGTGCGGAACGCGCTCGCCCGCGCGCGCAGCGAATCGGCGCGGCTCCGCCACGAGTACGTCGGAACCGAGCACATGCTGCTCGGGCTACTGCGCGACGACAACATCGCCGTTCAGGTGATTCAGTCGTTCGGCGTAAAACCGCAGACGCTCGCCGATGCGGTGGACGGCGTCGTGAAGCGGGGCGCGAGCGGTCATCCGACCGGCCCTGACCTGCCCTACACGTCGCGCGCGAAGAAGGTGCTCGAGCTGACGATGACCGAAGCGCGTGACCTGAACCACAGCTACTGCGGCACCGAACACATGCTTCTCGGGTTGCTGCGCGAGGAGAAAGGAATCGCCGCACAGATGCTCGTCGACGCCGGGATCACGATCGATGCCGCCCGCGAGCGAGTCCTTCGGGTCATTGGCGCGCCGCCGCAACCGCGTCCACGCATCGCGCGCGCGTCCTCGATCGCCGCGATGAGGGTATCGACCGTCAAGCCGGGATCTCAATCGGCGACCTCCGCCTCGGCTCACATGGCCGCGTCGATCATCGAGCTGCTCGCCCAGGATTCGGACGTGGGCGCGGTATTCGCGGCGCAGGGCATCGATATCGCAAGACTCACGGAGGCGCTGCGCGCGCTGGCGAAGTCGCCGCCCCCCGGTGATCGCTCGGAACCGCCGCCGCCCGAACCGCCCGCGGACTCGCCGCCGGCGCCGTGAGCACCAGCGCGCATCCGAGAGGGACGCCTTCATGAACGGCTACAACTTCACCGAGCGTGTTCGAAAGGTCCTCGCCATGGCCCGCGAGGAAGCCGCGCGTCTGCACCACGAGTATGTGGGCACCGAGCACATTCTGCTCGGGTTGATTCGCGAAGGTGAAGGAGTCGCCGCCACCGTGCTCCAGAACCTCGGCGTCGAGCTGGACGACATCCAGCAGAAGATTGACGAGAAGGTCAAGAACGGAAGAGCCGGGCAAACCACCGGTCCCGACCTTCCCTATACGTCGCGCGCCAAGAAGGTCCTCGAGTTGGCGATGGCTGAAGCACGCGGCCTCAATCACGCATACGTCGGCACCGAGCACCTTCTACTAGGGCTGATACGTGAAGCGCAGGGTATCGCCGCGCAGGTGCTCGCCAGCTTTGGCATCACCATCGACTCGGCGCGCGCAGGCGTCCTCGAGATCCTCGGAACCGAAAGCCAGGACTATCAGGCGTTCAAGCGCCAGCGAGCGTTCGGCGGCGGTATCGAGATGGAGAGAACGCCGACGCCCACACGGATGGTCGGGTACCTGCCCACAGAGGGCCCGACGTCGATGGCGGCGTCGATCATCCAAGCGCTGCTGCGTGATCCCGTCGTCGCCGAGGCGTTCGCGGCACAAGGAATCGACGCCCACAGGTTGATCGCGGCGCTTCACGCCGCGGCATTCCGAACGCCGCTCGACAACGCGCCCGGCAGTTCCGCCGGCGACTCGCCCTCCGGGTCGCCGCCCGCCGCCTAGCTACTCGAAGTCCAGAGCGAGGTTCATCGACGGCGCGGAGTGCGTGATGCCGCCGATCGAAATCCAGTTGACGCCCGTCTCGGCGATGCGTCGCACGGTCGACAGCGTCACGCCGCCGGAGGCCTCGAGGATCGCGGCGCCCGCAACCACGCGCACGCACTCGGCCATGACCTCGACCGGCATGTTGTCGAGGAGCACGATGTCGGCGCCCGCGGCGACCGCACGCTCGACCTGATCCAGCCGGTCGCACTCGACCTCGATCTTCACACCTTTCGGCGACAGCTCACGCGCGCGCTTCACCGCCTTGCCGACGTCACCGTCGAGCGCGGCCAGGTGGTTGTCCTTGATCAGCACGCCAGTGGAGAGATCCATCCGGTGGTTGGTGCCGCCGCCGGCGCGCACCGCGTACTTCTCGAGCGTCCGCCAACCGGGGAGCGTCTTGCGGGTGTCGAGAATCTTGGCGCCCGTGCCCTTCACCTCGTCGACGTAACGCGCGGTAATCGTCGCGATGCCGGACAGGTGTTGCATGTAGTTCAGAGCGACGCGCTCGGCCGAGAGGAGGGCGCGCGCGTGGCCGGTCACGAAGAGGATGGGATCGCCGCTTCGGACTTGCATGCCATCTTCGTTCTCGACGCGGATCGAGACCTTCTGATCGAGCAGACGAAACGCCTCGAGGCCGAGCGGGATGCCGCAGACGACTCCGCTCTGTCGCGCAACCAGCCGGGCGCGCGAACGTCGGTGCGAGACGACGGTGGCGATCGTCGTGATGTCGTTGAAGGCACCGTCCTCGACGAGTGCCGAACGGACGAGCGCGTCCAGCGCGTCGCGGGTGAGTGGGAAGCGCAGCGTCGCCGCGCTATCCACGGCCGGCACGGACAGAGGCGTGATGGTGCGTGGGACCGCCCTGCGTTCGCGCTGGGGAAGCTCGGGAGTTTCCATCGGCACACCTCCGCCCTTGTCGCTTACTCGCCTGGATCTACTCCATTTGGTACTGGAGACAAGGGCTGCGTCGCGCCGCCTCCGATAGATACCATGCGTTCGATCGCCAGTCGCGCCCGGCCAGCCACGTCCGAGTCGACGGTTATTCGATGCTGCAAGAATGCTAGTGAATCGCGGACCTTGGGAAGGGTCGTGACCTTCATGTAGGCGCACGAGGCCCGCTCGTTGGCCGCAAAGAAGCGCTTGCTTGGGTTCTCGCGACGTAACCGATGCAAGATCCCGACCTCGGTCGCCACGATGAACTCATCGGCATGGGATTTCGCCGGACGCTTGATCATTCCCTCCGTCGAGAGGATCTGGACGCCGTGCGGGTCTACGTCTCCCGCCGACATCGCCTCCAGCACGCTCGTCGAGCAGCCGCACTCCGGGTGGATCAGGAACTCGGCTTCGGGGTGCAGGCGCCGTTGGAGACGGATGTTCTCCGGGTCGATGCCGGCGTGCACATGACACTCGCCCATCCAGACATGCATGTTCTCGCGCCCGGTCATCCGGCGGACATGCGCGCCGAGAAACATGTCCGGGAGGAAGAGGATTTCGCGGTCGGCGGGGATCGAGTTCACGACCTCGACCGCGTTGCCCGACGTGCAGCAGTAGTCGCTCTCGGCTTTGACCTCGGCCGATGTGTTCACGTACGCCACGACGACGGCGCCGGGGTGCTCGGCTTTCCAGTTTCTGAGCGCCGGCGCGTCGATGGTCGAGGCGAGCGAGCATCCCGCCGCCAGATCCGGCAGAAGGACGGTCTTCTTCGGCGAGAGGATGGCCGCGGTCTCCGCCATGAAATGGACGCCGCAAAAGACGATGACGTCGGCGTCGGTCTTGGCCGCCTCGCGCGACAAACCGAGCGAGTCGCCGACGAAATCGGCGATGTCCTGCACCTCGGCCCGCTCGTAGTTGTGGGCCAAAATGACGGCGTTGCGGTCGCGGGCGAGGCGCTTGATCTCGGACGGCAGGGCAACGTCAGGCATGCCGTAAGATAGAGGCACAGGTCCCGGGAGCGTGGACCGACGGCGATCGCTTTAGGCCTCAGCGTTCGCGAGTCCAGAGCAGTAGAACGCCGCAGTCGTTGTTGGTGGGGCTGATCCACGCCGGGTACGTCTCCGCACCGGCGTAGAACTCGACGGCCGCGTAGTCGTCGACGAGGATTTTGCTGAAATCCATCGACCCGATCATCGCGCGTCTGATACCGTTCTCGTAAACAGCGACGTCGCCTGTGCCGCGAGCGGAATGCGACTGCCGCGCGGCCCCGACGGTTCCGTTTCGCGTCGAGACGAAACGGCCATCCTCGAGCGTGGCGCCATGGAAGCGGCGAAGGACGTTCGACATCGTGTCGCCCTCCATCCGCCGGAGAGTCGCCTCGTCCACGAACTGCCCGCCGAGTCCGGCGCGCCTACGCTCCTCGAAACCGTGCAGGCCGGGAGAGAGGTAGCGAGGCGCTGAATCGCGCGAGACCGCCGTCGGGAGATCGCGTACGCTCCGCTTCATCACGACCGTCATCGGCGTCGTGTCTCTCGGCGAGATCCCGACGGTGAGCGTGAGAGTCGCATATCCGGCTTTCCGCAGTCGAACGAGGGAGCCGCCGTCAGGCAGAAACGCGAGCGACACCGTACCGGTTTGCGTCGTGAACGCGGTCGTGCCCGACATCACGTCCATGACCTCGACCCCTTCGATCGGGCTACCAGTCATCTCGGCATACACGCCGAGAACCCGATGGCGATAGCGCGGCAGAGTCGGTGCTCGCGGTCTCGCGCGCAACCAGCTCTGTGCACTCACGGCTGTCACGGCCAGCACGGCGTAGACGGCGATTCTGCCCAGCATCCACGCCGTACCGGCGTGATCCATATCCATCTCCACGCGCGGATGCTCTCGCGCGTGCCTCCAATGTCAGCACTCTACAACTCGATGTGGCGTCCTCGCCAGCTCGTCTTTGCGCGCGGATAGTCGACACGGTAGTGCCCGCCGCGCGACTCTCGGCGTCGGATCGCCGCCTCGGCGACGAGATGCGCTGTTTGCAACATGTTTGCCTCCTCGGTCGCACCGACCGGCAAACGCGCGCCGATTTCGTCGAGACGGTCGATCGCTTCGCGCAGGCCTCGCGCCGTGCGCACGATGCCGGCGAAGTACCACATCACCATGCGAATCGAGTCGGCGCCGACCTGCGCGGCGCCGCGGTCGGTGAGTCGCGGTACGTTCCACGTCTTTTTCGGCGGCAGCGTCGTGAGGCGCGGATTCTCGGAGAGATCGCGCGCGACCCGTTCGGCGAACACGAGACCCTCGAGCAGCGAGTTCGACGCCAGGCGATTCGCGCCGTGCACTCCGGTGCGCGCGACTTCGCCGACAGCGTACAGGCGCTTCGCGCTCGACTGCCCGCGCAGATCCGTGACGATACCGCCCATCATGTAGTGGGCGGCCGGCGTGACGGGGATGAGATCTTTTCGCGGATCGATGCCGCGAGCGGCACAGAGGGCGAAGATTCCGGGGAACCGCTTGGCGAAACGCGCGCCGAGCTTGCGAGCATCGAGCGACACCTCGCCGTGCCGCTGCTCGCGGAAGATCGCGCGGGCGACGACATCGCGCGGCGCGAGCTCGGCGAGCGGATGCACGCCTCGCATGAAGCGCTGCCCGCGCGCGTTGACCAGCACCGCGCCTTCGCCGCGCACCGCTTCCGAGATGAGAGCCAATGGGTTCTCCGGCGTGGCGAGTGCGGTAGGATGGAACTGCACGAACTCCATATCGGCGAGCGTGACGCCGGCGCGGTGCGCGATCGCGTAGCCGTCGCCGGTGGCGACCACCGGATTCGTCGTGTAGCGGTACACCTGGCCGCAGCCGCCCGTCGCGAGCACCGTCGCGTCGGCGATGATGTCGGTCGCTCTGCCCTTCACGCTCGCGCGCACGCCGACGCACGCGCCGCGCCACATGATCAGCTCCAACACACGCGTCTTCTCGAGGACGCGGATTTGCTTCGTGGCGCGCACACGCGCGATGAGCGTGCGCGCGACTTCGGCGCCGGTCTGGTCGCCGTGCGCATGGACGATGCGGTTCTTCGAGTGCGCGGCCTCTCGTCCCAGCGAGAGCCGCCCGCGCGGGTCGAGGTCGAAGTGCGCGCCGGCCGTTTGTAGCTCGCGCACGCGCGCCGGCCCTTCCTCCACGAGCACCTCGACCGCCGCCGCGTCGCAGAGCGCCGCGCCGGCCGCAAGCGTGTCCTGGCGGTGCAGCGCCGGCGAGTCCCCGGCGCCCAGCGCCGCGGCGATGCCGCCCTGCGCATAGGCGGTCGCGCTGTCGAAGAGCGACTGCTTCGTCACCAACACGACGTCCCCACGCTCGGACGCGCGCCACGCGGTGTGCAACCCCGCAACGCCGCTGCCGATGACGAGAAAACGAGTGCGGATTCGTTCGGTCATGAGGCGTGAAAGCTATCAGCAAACGACTGATAGTTCCTCGCTTCGGCGCTTCGCACCTCCGCTCGGAATTCCAGACCCTTGTACCTTGCCGCGCCCGCTCCCCAGAGGACAGCTTTGCGCCATGCGAAAGCTGATGATTCTCGTGGGCGCGCTGCTCGGTGCCCACGTGGTGCTGCTATTCGTGCGCCCCGCTGTCGCGGGCCGCCTCCCGTCCAACGACGCCGTCAAGGTCGGCATCGTGCTCGACGTCGGCGGGTTGGGCGACAAGTCGTTCAACGACGGCGCGTACCGCGGGGCGCAACTCGCCGAACAAAAGCTCGGCGCGACCATTCGCCTCGTCGAGCCGGGCGAAGCGACCGACCGCGAAGCCGGCCTCCGCGTGCTCGCGGCGGAGCACATGGACCTCGTGATCGGCGTCGGGTTCATCTTCACCGACGACATCACGCAGCTGGCCAAGGAATACCCGAACGTCCATTTCGCCGACGTCGACTACGCGCTCTCGAACGACAACCGCGGTCGGATCATTCCACCGCCGCCCAACGTCGCCGCGCTCAAATTCAAGGAAGAGGAGGGCTCTTTTCTCGTCGGCGCGATCGCGGCGATGGTCGGCAACTCGAAGAAGGTCGGCTTCGTCGGCGGCATGGACGTTCCGCTCATCCAGAAATTCGAGGCGGGCTACAAGGCGGGCGTCAAGAGCGTGTGCGCGGACTGCGAGGTCATCGTCCAGTACGCCGGCGTAACACCGGAAGCCTTCCGCAATCCGGGAAAAGGCAAAGAACTCGCGCTCAACCAGTATCAGCAAGGTGTCAACGTCATCTACCACGCGTCCGGATCGACCGGTTTGGGCGTGTTCGAGGCGGCGCGGCAGACTGGAAAGTACGCGATTGGCGTGGACGCGGATCAGTACAGCGAAGCGCCGGGGCGGATCGTTACCTCCATGGTCAAAGGCATCGACGTGGCGGTCTTCGACATGATCAATCGCGTCAAGCAAGGGACGTTCAAGGGCGGCGTGTACACGTACGGGCTCCCCGAGAACGGCGTGGGCTACGTGTACGACGACCACAATCGCGCGCTCATCCCCGACAGCGTGCGCGCGAAGGTCGAACGGCTCAAGGGCGAGATCATCGCCGGGCGCATCGTCGTGCCGAGCACGAGATGAGCATGGCGGAGCAGACGACGCAGTCCGCACCCCTCGCCATCAAGCTCACCGACATCCACAAGTACTTCGGTCCCGTGCGCGCAAACCGCGGGGCTTCGCTGGAGGTCGCGCGCGGCGAGATCCATGCGCTCGTCGGCGAGAACGGCGCGGGCAAGTCGACACTCATGCGCGTGCTGAGCGGCATGTATGCGCCGGACGGCGGCCGCATGGAAGTGAACGGCCGCGACGTCACGGACTGGTCCACCGCCGACGCGATCGCCGCGGGGCTCGGCATGGTGCACCAGCACTTCATGCTCGTCCCGACCCTCACCGTCGCCGAGAACATGATGCTCGGCCGAGAGCGGACGCGCGGCGCGAGACTCGACCTCGCGCGCGCGGAGCGGGAGACCGCGGAACTGAGCGCGAAGACGGGCCTCACCGTGCGGCCGCAAGCCGTCGTGGCCGATCTATCCGTGGGCGAAGCGCAGCGCGTCGAGATTCTCAAGACGCTCTATCGAGGCGCCAAGATCCTCGTGCTCGACGAACCGACCGCTGTGCTCTCGCCGCCGGAGATCGACGAGTTGTGGACGGTGCTGCGCGGGATGCGCGCGCGCGGCGAGACGATCGTTCTCATCACGCACAAGCTCGACGAAGTGATGGCGATCTCCGACTCGATCACCGTGATGCGTCATGGCCGCACGGTCGATCAGCTGCGCACCGGCGCGACGAATCCCGCCGAGATCGCGAAAGCGATGGTCGGGCGCGACGTGCGGCTCGCCATGGAATTCGTCGTCGGCGAACAGGGTGGCGGTCCGCAAGACGTCGTCCATCGCGCGTCGCGGCTGCCGGCGACTCCACTCCTCGAGATCCGCGATCTCACGGTCGAGGACGCACGCCGCCTCACCGCGGTTCACGGTGTGAGCTTTTCGGTCGAGCCGGGGGAAATCCTCGGCATCGCCGGAGTCGAAGGAAACGGACAAACGGAGCTGATCGAGGCGATCGCCGGCCTGCGCGACGTGCGCGGCGGAACGATCGCCGTCGCCGGACGCGACGTCACGCGGGCGTCGGTGAAAGCGCGCGGCGACGCCGGTCTCTCACACATTCCGGAAGACCGCCACGCGCGCGGGCTCGTTCTCGACTACAGCGTCGCCGAGAATCTCATTCTCGGCCAACAACACCGGTTCACGCGCGGCGCGCGTCTGGATCAGGACGCGATCCGCGCGAACGCCGCGCGGCAAATCGCGGCCTTCGACATCCGCCCCGCCGAGCCGGCGCGCGCGGTTCGCGCGCTCTCGGGCGGAAACCAACAGAAGGTCGTCATCGCGCGCGAGATGCATCGCGCATTTCAGGTGCTGCTCGCCGCACAACCGACGCGCGGCGTCGACGTCGGCGCGATCGAGTTGATTCACGAACGCTTGCGCGAGGCGCGCGGGGCCGGCAAAGCGGTCCTGCTCGTGTCCGCCGACCTCGCCGAGATTCTCGCGCTCTCCGATCGCGTCGCGGTGATGTACGGCGGCCGTTTGGCGGCGATTCTGCCGCGCGCCGAAGCAACCGTCGAAATTCTCGGCCGGCACATGACCGGCGCCGCGGTGAAAGGAGCCCACGCCGCGTGACGTCGCTCAAAGGGGTGGGGTCGTGGCGGACGAGTGTCGAAGAGGCGGTCTTGCCCGCCGTCGTCGCGCTGCTCGTCGCCGCCGTCGTCGGTGACGTGCTGATCCTCACGTTCGGACAGAACCCCGGCGCCGTTTATCGGCTGTTGTTCGAAGGTACGTGGGGGAACGCGTACGGCATCGGGCAGGTGCTCTACAAGACGACGACGCTCACGTTCACCGGGCTCGCCGTCGCGATGGGCCTGCGCGCCGGACTGTTCAACATCGGCGCGGAAAGCCAACTCGCGGCGGGTGGATTCGCCGCGGCGTTGGTGGGGCTCATTCTGCCCGCCGGCCTTCCCGCCCTGGCGACGCTCCCCGTGTACATCTTGGCCGCGGCGCTCGGCGGCGGCGCGGTCGGCGCACTTCCCGGCGCGCTCAAAGCGAAGTTCGGCGCACACGAAGTGATCACGACGATCATGCTGAACTTCATCGTGCTCGCGCTGCTGAATTATCTGACGGTGTCGTATTTGAAGATCGAAGGCACGCTACATACCGCGGAGATTCACGCCGGCGCGCTGCCGCGGCTCTCGGACTTCATCGCGGCATTTCACGGGTCGGCGGCGAACGTCGTGCTTTTCCTCGCGGTCGCCACCGCGCTCGTCGCGTGGTGGTTTCTCTTCCGGACGCGCGTCGGGTTCGAGCTTCGCGCAACCGGCCTTCAACCGTTGGCGGCCGAATACGGCGCCGTGAAGGTGACGAGCGTCTGGTGGCGCGCGATGGCGTTGTCCGGCGCCATCGCCGGAATCGGCGGACTCAATTTCGTGCTCGGCTACAAACACTACTATGAGGAGTCGTTCGCGTCGGGCGCCGGCTTCCTCGGCATCGCGGTCGCGATCGTGGGACGTAACAATCCCATCGGCGTCGTGCTGGCCGCGCTCGTCTTCGCCACGATTTCGCAGGGCGGGCTCGCGGTGAACGCCGTCGTCCCGAAACAAATCGTCGACGTGCTGCAAGCGGTTGTGATCATCGCCGTCGCGGCATCTGTGCCCGGAGTTCGTGCGGCGCTGCGCAAGGCGCGCGCTTCGACGGCTTCTTCATCGGTCGCCGCCCACACCCATTCGACCGAGGAAGCGACGGCGTGATTCTGCTCGCCTTCCTCGTCCAGACGCTGCGCATCGCGATTCCGTATTTGTTCGCGGCCAGCGGCGGCGTCATCTCCGAGCGCGCCGGTCTGATCGGACTCGGCCTCGAGGGCTACATGCTCGGCGGCGCCTTCTGCGGAGCGCTCGCCAGCTACTACAGCGGCAGTCCATGGATCGGACTCATTGGAGCGGGGACCGGGGGCGCCGCGTTGGCGCTGCTCTACGCCTTGACGGCGATCAAGTACCGCGCCGATCAGGTCGTCGTGGGCATCGCGGTGAACCTGCTCGTCATCGGCGCGACGCGATTCTTCCTGCGACTGGCGTTTCACAGCTCGGCGAACTCACCGCGCGTTCCGGGCTTTGGCAGCGAGCAGTCCGGTACGGGGGTGCTGTCGCTCGTCGCGAACCCGCTCGTGTGGCTCGGCGTGATCGCCGTCGCCGGAACGGCCTGGCTTCTCTATCGCACGCCCTTCGGACTGCGAGTGCGCGCGGTCGGCGAGCATCCGGCGGCCGCGGTGACCGTCGGCGTTCCGGTCACGCGTGTGCGCTATACCGCGGCGGCGCTGTCGGGCGTGCTGGCCGCGCTTGGAGGCGCGTACTTGGCGCTGGACCAGCATCAGTTCAGCGCCGAGATGACGGCGGGCCGCGGGTTCATCGCCCTCGCGGCGACGATATTCGGCCGTTGGGATCCGGTGCGGGCCGCGCTGGCCTGCCTGCTGTTCGCCGCGGCCGAAACGCTCCAGATCCAGCTTCAAGGATCGCAAGCCATCCCGTCGCAGTTCGTCGAGATGATCCCATACGCGCTCACCATCATCGCCCTGGCCGGCGTCGTGGGGCGAGCCGTTCCACCCGCGGCCCTGGGCCGCGTCGCGGAGTAGATGCCGTTCGGATTTGATCAGGACCGTTGCTAGGCGGGCGACATCGGCCGCCTATTTAGGCTCTGGCCGCCAGGCCTCGGGGAGTGCGTTTTACCAAGTGGCGCCGAGGGTTGGTCCGGCAGCGAGATTTCAGGGCGCGGCATCGGGTGCGCGCCGTACGACGACCCTCGTAGGCGACCCCTCCCCTCCCGTTCGTGGCGACTCGCAACAACGATATCGGAAAACTGGTAGTCCTGATGGTCACGGCGTTCATCGACATGGTCGGAACGCTGATGATCATCCCGCTCCTTCCATTCTACGCGAAGAATTTTGGAGCGAACGGACTGATGGTCGGCCTGCTCGTGTCGTCGTTCGCCGTCGCGCAGCTCGTGAGCGCGCCGATGTGGGGCCGATTCTCCGACCGTTACGGCAGGCGACCGGCGTTGATCGTCGGCATGTCGGCGTCGGCGATCGCCTACGTCATCTTCGCCTACTCGAACACGCTGTGGCTGCTCTTCTTGTCGCGCCTCGTCCAGGGGTCGGGCGGCGGGACGGTAAGCGTGATTCAGGCATACGTCGCCGACGCGGTCGAACCGGACCAGCGGGCCAAGGCCTTGGGCTGGCTCTCGGCGGCGACCAACGCGGGCGTCGCCCTCGGTCCCGTCATCGGCTCTCGCTTCGTGGAGATCGGCCCGCACGCGCCGGGGCTCGCGGCTGCGGCGCTTTGCGTTCTCAACAGCATTTTCGCATTGCGGTACCTCGTCGAGTCGCGCGACATGGTGGAAGCCCGCTCGAGTGTCCATAGGCGAGGAAGATCGCGGGATGCGGTGATGCGAGTCATCACGCATTCGAGCGAGGCGCCTTCGCGGCTGGTGTGGATTTACGCGATCGGCATCGGCGCGTTTCAGGGACTCAACGCGATTCTCGCGCTCTTCCTGGCGGCGCGCTTCGGTGTGACGTCGCACACAATCGGGTATTTCTACACGTACATCGGTGTCATCTCTGTCGTGACGCGAGCGTTGATCCTCGGTTGGGCGGTGGACAAGTACGGCGAAGCAAGACTGTCGCGAGTGGGACAGATATTGCTGGCCACCGGTCTGGCGATGTTGCCGTTCATTCACCGGATGCAGGATCCGGCGGCGTTCGCGGCGCGGTTGGGCGGAATTCTTCCGGTCTCGGCCGTAGCGTTTCTGCCGTTTCTGCCGCTCGCATTGGCGGTTGCGCTGCTGCCGCTTGGGACGGCGTTCACGTTCCCGTGCGTCACCGCGTTGCTCTCGCGCGTGATCCCGAGCAGCGAGCGGGGTTTGTACATGGGCGTGCAGCAAACGTTTGGCGGAACGGCGCGCGTTCTTTTCCCGATTCTGGCCGGATTCGCGTTCGACAGGATGCAGGAAGCGCCGTTTCTGATTTCGGCCGCGCTCGTGGCCGGCACGATTTTCCTTGGGTTGGGTATGGAGGAAATTACCCGCCCAAAGCACGAACCTGAGCCCGCGGCGGCGGCTTAGTCGTCATCGAGTGGGCACTACGTCGCGAACTCTTGGGAGGGGCTTCATGTTGTTTGGTCGATCTCGCGCGGTTTCTTTGCTGGTGGCCGGCCTTGTCGCAGGGGGCGCAGCGCTGGCGACAGCGTGCGGCGGGTCTGATGGCACGACAGGTACCGGATCGAATTCTCCGTCGAACCTGTCCATCGTCAGCGGCAACGGGCAGGTTGGCCTGCTCGGCACAGCCCTCGCGGCGCCCCTAGTGGTAAAAGTGACGAGCTCCTCCGGAACGCCTTTGGCCGGCGTCTCGGTGCAGTTCACCGTTTCCTCCGGAACTGCGACGGTCACGCCGGGAACGGCGACCACCGACGCGACGGGGCAGGCGAAAGCGACGGTCACGCTTGGATCGTCGGCCGGAAACATTTCGATTACCGCGACGGTCGCCGGGTCGACCGGGTCGGCTCTATCGCAGCAATTCGTGGTCACCGCCGGAACGTCGTCGCAATCGCTCGCTTGCTCGGCCGGCTCGCCGCAGACGCCCTCCGCGGGTGCCGTGGTGGCGGGTGTGAGCGGAACGGGCATCTGTCTCGGTGCGGCTGCTGGCGGCTCGGACTACGCCGTCGCCGTGTTCTTCGGCAATCCCAATCAAAGCGCTCTGGGCCAAGTCAACGTCACGTCGCACGGCGCGACCGGCCTTTCGACGCCGGATGTCGCGCCGCTGGCCGACGTCTTCGCGACTCCGCAGCGCGGAGCCCCGCTCACCATGCGCGTCTCCGATGCGCAGGAACAGTTCGACCTGAAGCTCCGCCGGATCGCGAAGACGCAACTCGCTCCGCTCGTTCCCTCAGCGCGCGCCGCAATGCGCGGCGGCGCACGGCGCAACGTGATTCCGAGCACGCTTACGTTGAACCAGATCGTCACGCTCAACGCGCAGGGCGAAATTCCGTGCAGCAGTCCGATCAACATCGGCGCGCGCGTCGCGGCGATCTCAAACGCGTCCTACGTGTTGGCCGACACGGCCAATCCGCCCGGGGGATTCTCGGACGCGGACTATGCGTCGTTCGCGGCGCAGTTCGACACGCTCATCAATCCGCTCGACATCGCGACATTTGGCACGCCGACGGACATCGATCACAACGGGAAGATCATCATGATCTTCACCAAGGAAGTGAACAAGCTCACGCCGCGCGGCGCGAACGGTGTGGTGGGCGGGTTCTTCTTCGACCGCGACCTTTTCCCGACCACGACGTCGAACGGTCTGGGCGGGTGCGCGACGAGCAACTTGGGCGAAATGTTCTACCTGCTCGTTCCCGACCCCAACGCCGTGTTCAGTGACAAGCGCCCCTTTAACGACATCCAGGCGCTCACGCCGGGGACCCTCGCGCACGAGGAGCAGCATTTGATCAACGCGGGCCGCCGTCTCTACGTGAACACGACGTCCGATTACCCCGAAGCCACCTGGCTCAACGAAGGACTGAGCCACATCGCCGAGGAATTGTTGTTCTACAAGGCGACCGGGCTCGCTCCGCGACAGAACATCGACCTAAACGCCGCGAGGACGGTCGCTACCCAATTCTCCATGTACCAGGGAAGCAATTTCGGCCGCTACAACGAGTTTCTCTCCAAGCCGGCGCAGACGTCGCCCTACGCCGACAACGACGATCTCAATACGCGCGGCGCGACCTGGAACCTGCTGCGGTATTTGGCCGACCACAAAGGATCCGGCGACGGGTCGACGTGGTCGACGCTCGTGAACGCGGTCGACACCGGCCAGACGAACGTGTCCAAGGTGTTCGGCTCGGACTGGCTCACGCAGACCCGCGACTGGGCCACGTCAGTATTCAGCGACGACGTACCCGGCGTGACCGACGCGCGCTTTCTCGAGCAGAGCTGGAACATGCGCAGCATCTTCCCGGGCCTGGCGAACGGCAGCGGCGGCGCGCTCAACAAGTTCCCGCTCAACGTGACGCCGCTTTCGGACGCGCTGCCGGCGAACCTGCTGATCAACGCGGGCGGCGTGGCCTATCTACGGTTCACGGTTCCGGCCGGCGGGCAAGCGTCGATCGACTGGACGACGGCCGCGGGGCTGCCGGTGAGTCCCTTCTTCCAATTCACGGTCGTTCGAACACGGTAGAAGGGCGGATCGAAAGCCCCCAAACCTCAATGAGGTTTGGGGGCTTTGTTTTGGGCGCAATCGTTCGGTCTTCTTGTTGCGCACCGGCATCGCGTCCGTTGAGGCGAGCCTAGCCTCGAGCACGAGCTTACAGCAAGAGCCGCGAGCATCGGCGGCTCCTCGCTCTCACGGCTGTCGCTCGCCGCTAGGCTCGCGCCAACGAACGCGATAGCCCGCGGCGAAAGAACCGGGAAGCTCTCGCACCACTCCAATCTCAGTTCTCAGATGCAGCAAAGTAAAAGGGCGCCTCACGGCGCCCTCTTTCGTTCCAGTCAAAGACCCTCACGCTTTTTCTTTCGCCGTCTCCGCCAGACTCGGCTCACTGGCCAGCACCGCGCGCGCGATCTCGACCATGGGGACCGACCGGTCCTGGCTCGTGCGCTGCAGGATGCGATACGCTTCCTGCTCCGACGAGCCGGTGCGGCGCATGAGAATTCCTTTCGCGCGCTCGATCGTCTTGCGGTTCTCGAGCGCCTGACGCGCCGACTCGGCGTCGTGCCGCGCGGACGCGAGCTCCTTGGCGCGCGTCGCCGCGAGGCGGATCGTCGAATCGAGCACCTTCGGCGGCGCGGGCTTCGGCAGGAACGCGATAGCCGCCGTCGACGTCACCTCGCGGTCGCTGAGCGACAGCGTGTGATCGCCGCTGAACAGCACGACCGCCACGCCGGGAATCGCTTGCGTGATCGCTTCGGCGGCTTCGATGCCGGACCCGTCCGGCATGTGCACGTCGAGCAAAACGACGTCGGGCGCGACGTCCTTCGAGCGCTCGAACGCCTCGCGTCCCGTCGACACTTCGGCAACGATCGTGTGGCCGAGTGTGCTGAGCAGGTCGGTGAGAAGCGAACGTGCGTTGTCGTCGTCTTCCGCGACGAGGAGTCGAATCTTGGGTGCGGCGTCTGTCATCGTCAGCAATCTGGGCACGCGCCAATGGTGGCGCCAGCGGCGAGCGGGTCCGTCAACTCTCCGCGGCGACCTGCGCAAGCAATTCGGATGTTCTAACGGGCTTGCGAAGAATGAAGTCACCCTCGGCGCCAGCACCGGCGCCGCCGGGTTCCCAACCTGTCACGACTCCAATACGAATCGACGGCCACCGTTGACGGACCGCGGCGATGAGCTCCCATCCGCTGCCGTCCGACAATCCGATGTCCGTCACCAGCACCTCGTAACTCGCTCCCGGCGCTTCGAGCCGCGTCAGCGCTTCCACGACGCCAGCCGCCGCATCGACGTGGTGACCGTCGGACTCGAGCAGCGCCTGCATGAACTCCCGGCTGTCGAAGTGGTCCTCGACGAGCAGGATGCGGCGCGGTGTTCGCCGGCGGTGCTCAACGGCCGAGCCCGCCGATGTGGCCGTCGCCTGCGATGAAGCGGCCGGAAAGATCAGGCTGATCGTCGTTCCCTGCCCGAGTTCCGACACGATCTCCGCCCGTCCGCGATGCCGCTTTACAATTCCATAAACCTCGGCAAGGCCCAGTCCGGTTCCCGCGCGCCCCTTCGTCGTGAAAAACGGCTCGAAGGCGCGCTCGCGCACCTCCGCGGACATGCCCATTCCCGAGTCGCTCACCTCGAGGCGGGCCTCGTTGCCGTCTATCGACGTTCGCAAGCCGAGCGTGCCCCCGTGCGGCATCGCGTCCAGCGAGTTTTGCACGAGGTTGAGCAGCGCCTCGCGGATCTCACCGCCCAATCCGCGGATGATCGCGCCGCGTCCGAGGTCGCGTTGCAGCTTGACCGTGCCGCCGCGCGCGCGCTCCGCCCAGAGCGGCCGGGTCATCGCCACGACCTCGTCGCAGACGAGCGAGAGATCGACGGCTTCCTCCCGCTCCGACTGCATCGGCTCCTGACGAATAAACCGGCCGACGCGCGCCGCGGTCGCGGCGCCGGTCTCCGCCGCTTTGGCGATGCGCACGGCGTAGTCGCGGACCGCGGCCGGATTGTCGGCGTTCGTTTCGAGCAGATACGACGCCGCCATGATCGGGTTGAGCGCGTTGTTCACGTCGTGCATCACGCCTGCGGCCAACTGGCCGACGGCGGCGAGCCGCCGTTCGCGGGCGCGCGCTTCCTGGAGCGCGAGCAGCTCGGCGGTTCGTTCCTGCACCATCCTCTCGAGCCGCTCGGCTTCGGTCGAGACTCGCTCGAACAGTTCGGCGGTGCGCCGGGCCTCTTCCTCGAGCGCTTTGGCGAGGTGCGTCTTCGCCGTGACGTCGCGCTCCACGGTGACGGCGCCGCGGATCTTTCCCTGCTCGTCGTATAGCGGATTCGAGTTGACCTCGATGATTACCGAGGCCCCCTCCGCGCCGCGGCGCACGGAAAGCGTCTCGCCGCGCACGCGTTCGCCGCGCAGTGCGCGCGCCGTCGGGTGCTCGTGCATGAACAGGCTCGTGCCTTCCATCGTACGCGGACGGTCGAGCTGCCAAAGCTCGCGCAGCGTCGTCGGCGGGGTGGCGGCTCCCGCGTGATCCTGGATCGCCTGCGTGTTGGAGCGAACCGTGCGTCCGTCGATGTCCACGACGCGCACCGAGTCGGGGATGACGTCGAAGATCGACTCGAGCTGCGCGACGCTTCGGCCGAGCGTTTCGCGAAGCTCTTCGCGCTCGCTGACGTCCGACCCGGCGAACAGGATCGACCGGCCGCCGGCGTCCTCACCGATGGCGGTGAACGTCGTCTCGATCAGTCGGCGTCCGTTGCGGAAGTGGAACGGCACGCGCTCCGCCGCCCGCCCGGTGACGCCGCGCACCGCGGCGTCGATTTGCTCGGTGAGGTCGGCCAGCGCGTTGGGAAAGGCGTCGTAGATCGATACACGGGTCGACGCCGGCGCATCGACGCCTGTGAGCTCGCGATAGCGCGAATTCGCGCTGGTCAGGCGGAGATCGGCGTCGAAGATCGCGATCGAGAGCGGAATCGTCTCGATCAACGATTCGAAGCGCACGCCGCCGAGTCCTCCGCCGATGCTCACAAAATCGAAGCCGGCCGCCTGTTCGGTCACTCCGACACCTGCTCAGTCATGCGTGATGAGCCGCGCGCCCCGTTGGTACGTGAAGAAGGAATACGCCCATTCGACCAGAACGACCGCCCGGTTGCGAAATCCGGCCAGATACATGATGTGCACCAACAGCCAAGTCCACCACGCCAACCAGCCACGGAGATGCTTACCGGCCACGACCCCGACGGCCTTGTATCGCCCGATCGTGGCCAGGTCGCCCTTGTTGATATAATGAAATCGCTCCCGCCCTTCACGCCGCATGGCGTGAAGAACGTTCCGCGCTGCCGCTTTCCCGCTTTGGATCGCCGCCGGGGCAATGGCAGGCACGGCTTTCCCGCGGCTGCGCAACACCGCCAGGTCCCCGACGACGAACACGTTTGGGAGGCCGGGGACGCTCAAATCGTCCTCGACCACCACGCGCCCGGCCCGGTCGGTCGGGACACCGAGCGATTTCCCGAGCGGCGACGCGGCGTTCCCGGCGGCCCAGAAGACCGTTCGAGCCTCGATCCGTTCTCCGTCGGCCTCGACCCAACCGTCGCCGAGGTTCGTGACACGAGCGTTCGTCCGAACCTCGACGCCGAGCTCGGTCAGATCACGCAGCGCCCGCGCCGACAAATCCTCCGGCATCGCGGGCAGGATCCGCGGTCCGGCCTCGATCAAGAGTATGCGCGCGCTCGCGGTGTCGATGTGACGAAAGTCGCTTGGCAAGGCGAAGCGCGAAATCGTCGGGAGCATTCCGGCCAGCTCGACGCCCGTCGGTCCGCCACCGACGATGACGAACGTCAACTCGGCGCGCCGTTCGGCTTCGTCCGTCGTACGGTCGGCCCGCTCGAACGCCAGCAGCCAGCGCTTCCGAAGCTCGATCGCATCGGCCGCGCTCTTGAGACCCGGAGCGTACGGTTCCCACTCGGGGTGGCCGAAGTAGGAATGGCGGGCGCCCGCCGCGAGAATGAGAAAGTCGTACTCGACGTCCTGCCCGTGGTCGCAGTGGACGATCCGCCGCACCGGATCGATCGACTCGACATCCGCAAGCATGACGTCGGTGTTGCGCTGCTTGTGCAATAACCACCGGATCGGCGCGCAGATGTCCGTCGGCGCGAGTGTCGCCGTCGCGACTTGGTAGAGAAGCGGCTGAAAGACGTGGTGATTCGTGCGGTCGATCACGAGCACCGAGACGTCCGCGTCCTTGAGCACCCGCGCGGCGTAGAGCCCACCGAACCCCGCGCCGACGATGACGACGCGCGGACGAGTCATCGCCGGGGGCTCAGGGCTGCGCGGCGACGCGCGCGGGAGAGGATTTCGGGCTGAGCGCGCTCAACGCCAAGCCGACGGCCAGCACCACGACCACGGCGATCAGGTTGTGCCAGAGGAACGAGACGCGCGGCGCTCGGAAATTCACGACGCTCACCGCGGCGAGTCCGGTGATCATGCCCACGAACGCGCCAAGGGACGTGGCGCGCGGGATCATCGCGAGCAGGAAGACGCCGAGGATCGATCCGTAAAAGAACGAGCCGAAGCGGTTTACGACCTCGATGAGCGACCCGAGATTCACGGCGTAGTGCGCGACGATGCATGCGAACACGCCCCAGAACGCGATCGACGCGCGCGAGACGCGGAGGTAGTGGGCGTCCGTCGCCTGGGGCTTGATCCAGCGGCGGTAGAGGTCGATCACGGTCGCGCTGGACAGCGAGGTGAGCTCGCCGGAAATCGCGTTCATCGCCGCGGCGATCACCGCCGCGATGAAGATGCCGGCCAGCCCGAGCGGCAGATGGTCGATGACGAACCGCGGAATGATGTAGTTCGCGTCGTTGGCCGGTCCGTGCGTCAATCCACGCGCGTAGTCCAGTGCCTGGCTCCTCAGCGCGTCGCGCAACATCGGCGAGCTTGCCGTGTCGTACCGCTGCTGAAGATCGGCGAGCAACTGTGGAAACGCGTTGTGCACCGCGCGCTCGTGCGCCGGATTGAAGAGGATTGGCCCCTTGTGGTACTCGTAGTACACGAACACGAGCACACCGACGAGGAGCACGAGCGCCTGGAGTGGGATCTTCCAGTAGGCGCTCATCAACAGCGACGTGCGCGCTTCGTCCACCGATTTCGCGGCGAGGTAGCGCTGCACCTGGCTCTGGTCCGTTCCGAAGTACGACATCATGAGGAACGTTCCGCCGATGAGCCCCGACCAGAACGTGTACGTATTCGTGAGGCTGAACGAGAAATCGAACACGCGCAGATGCCCCGTCGCGCCGGCGACGTGAAGCGCCGTCGATGGGGACACGGGGATCTGGATGAGCAGCGTGATCACCACCGCCAATAGCGCGCCGACGATGAGGAACATCTGCTTCACGTCGACCCACGTCACCGCCTGCACGCCGCCGATCATCGCGTAGAGGACCGCCGGAACGCCGATGATCGCCACGCACCACCAGAGGTTCCAGCCGAAGATCGCCGAGAACACGACGGCCGGCGCGGCGATGATCGTGCCGCACGACATCCCGCGCGACAACAGGAAGAGAAACGCGGTGAGCGATCGCGTACGCGCGTCGAACCGCCGCTCGAGATACTCGTACGCCGTGTACACGCCCGCGTTCTTGAGCAGCGGCACGAGCGTGACGCCGAGGATCACCATCGCCAACGGCAATCCGAAGTAGAACTGGATGAACCGCATGCCGTCGGTGGCGCCCTGCCCCGTCGTGCCGATCATCGTCACGGCGGAGAGCTGGGTCGCCATCACCGACAGTCCCACCGCCCACCAGGGAAGGCTCCGGTGCGCGAGGAAGTAGCCCTCCATCTCGGTCGTGCCCTTGGACCGGCGAATCCCGTGGGTCACCACGTAGGCGATCCACCCCACCACGATCACCCAGTTGAGCGGATTCATTCAGTACGAGAAGGTGGACTGGAGAAGCCAGAGCAGCAGGAGCGTGATCACCTGGACACCGAGTACGCTGAGGAGCGTCTTCACGAATCGACCGCGCGCGGCCGCGTCCTGCGGCTGTTGCGCCGACCGGCGATCCGCTTTGGCCGATCGGCCGCTCATCGCCGGCCCCATGCCAGCCGAACGCCCAGCGCGATCAGCAATCCACCGGTCGCGCGCTCGAGCCGCGCCTTCACCTTCGGCCGCGTCAGCATGGCACTCAGAACGTTGCGCATCACGAGCGCCATGTCGGCGCCGGGTAGAACCGTCAACACCGCAGCGACGCCGACGAAGGCGACCAGCCGCGGATCGAGACTCACGGACGCACCGCGTCCGACGGCGGATGCGGCGGCCGGTTCGCCGCGGCGGGAGTCGCCGAGAGCAAATTGACGAACAGCCGCGCCGCGCCGGGGTTTCCCGCCGGCAGTTCGCGGAAGAACGCGAACGTCGTGTACACGTAGACGCCTTTGCCGAGCGGTGCGATCAGCACGGCGCCGTCCTGCGGCGGATCGCCCTTGTCGTTCATCGAGAACACGGTGCGATACGCCGGATCGAACGTGCGCGGCATGTACAGCGCGCGCTCCTGCACCCAATCCGCGAAATCGTCCTGGGTGATCTTGTTCGGCTTCGAGAGAAGCGGCGAGCCCGGATCCAACACGCGAACCTGTGCGTTCTCGTCGGTCACTCGGTCCTGCGAGCGCGGCGCGGTGACCGGATACGGAAAGATTCCCGGCCGGCCGTACGGCGCCTGGCCGTACTGCGCGACGAGCGTTCCGCCATTTCGCGCGAACGACATCAGCGTCCCGTTGTTGGCCAGAAGCGCCGGATTCGTCTCGTACGCGCGCGGTCCGACGACGATCGCCGAGAATCCGCCGAGGTCCTGCTGCGGCAACGTGAGCGGATCGAGCTCGTAGACCGAGAGGCCGAGCTCCTCGAGCATCGACATCACGTTGTCGCCCACGCCGCGGATGTAACCGACCTTCATGTTCGCGTACGTGATGTTGACCGCTTGCAGCGTGACGACCGAGCTCCGATAGAACCGAAGCGGCCGGATGTGCGAGTACTCGACCGGCACGAATCCCAGGCTCGACGTGCGTATCGCGCCGTTGTCGGCTGCGAGGGTCGCGCTGGCTTTGATCTCCTGGCGTCCGGCCGGAAGAACACCGCGCACGCGGAAATAGAGGTGCGCGTCGCCGAACGCGGTGAGCGAGGCGTGCCGCGATACCGAATCGGCGTGAAGCCCAGCGGGCAACTGGAGCGTCACATCCACTTGTCGCGCGACCGCGTCCGCCGAGTGCACGTAGACGAGCATCGTGCGGTCGAACGGCGCGCCGGCCCGCGCGTACTCCACCTCGTGCTGGAGCAGCACGGAGATCTCAGGCACCGTCGCGATGGGCCGGCGCACCTCGCCGCGCGCCGGATCGGCGAAGCGATAGACGATCGGCCCCTCGCGCATGACGACCGGCACGCCGTCGACACGCAGTCCGACCTCCGCGCCGGATTCGAGCCGCCGGTCCTCCCCCTCGATCATGTCGGCGCGCGGTTGTACGAACATGTCGCCCTTCGGCGCGCTTCTCAGCCACCACGGAAGCGACAGTCGAGCGGGAGCGCGGTACGTGATCTGTTGCGTCGCCGTACTGTCGGGCAGGATCTCACGCCGCTGCCGTGACGCCACGCCCAGCGCGTTGATCAGCGATACGCGGTCGAGCGCGAGCGACGACTTGCCGCCGTTGTAGACGCGCACGGTGACGGGCACGGTATCGTTCGGCGCGATGAGGTCGCGCGGCGCGGTGATGTCCACCGAGACACCGGCCGCTCCGAGCAGCGCGTCGGTCGCGCGCTCGTTGGTGGTCGAGAGCGACGACCATAGATCGCGCTCGGCCGCCGTGCAACTGTGATCGTCCGCCCCCTCGGCGCCCGAGAACCCGCACGCTTTGCCGGTGCCGGCGCGCGTGACGAGACGCTCGTACGCCGCGAGCGGCGCGACCATCGCCGATGGGTTCACGAGGTTCTCGGCGGCGACGACCGCCGTCCGCGCGGCGGGAAGCGAGTCGAGCGCGGCGCGGGCGGAATCCGCCAGACGCACCGCGTTGAACCGCGCCCACGTCGTGTCCATCCCGTCGAACAGTCCCGTCTCCGGCGCGTCGGCGTTGGACACGCGCGAGACCTCGAGCTTCACGGCGGTGTAGACCGGTCCGACGCGGGGAAGTGCGCCCTGTCCCTGCGAACGATGCTGCGAACGACTCTCGGTCGCGATCTCGGAGTACGATTCGCCGAGCATCGGCGCGTACTCGCCGACGTCGAAGGCCAGCGACGCGCCCGAGCCGTTGCGACGCAGCCGGTAGAACTTCGACGGCGTCCACGCGTCGAGGTCGGACAAGCGCCTCGGCGGAAAGCGCACGGTGTCGCCGGCGGCGTCGAATGCCTCGCGCGCGATGACGCCCGAATACTGATGATGTCCGTGCCCGTCGGCCGGCGTGCCCGACCACACGGAGATGATGACGTGCGGCCGGAAAGCGCGAATCACCGCCACGACGTCGGAGAGAATCGAATCCTTGGGCCAATGCTCGAGCGTTTCCTCGAGCGTCTTCGAGAATCCGAAGTCGTACGCGCGCGTGAAGTACTGATGCCCGCCGTCGATTCGGCGCGCGGCGAGCAGCTCTTCCGTGCGGATCATGCCGAGCGCGGGACCCAGCTCGTTGCCGATGAGGTTCTGTCCGCCGTCACCGCGCGTGAGGGACAGATACGCGGTCTCGACATGTCGCGCCTTGGCCAGCCACGCGATGAGCTGCGTGTCCTCGTCGTCGGGGTGCGCTCCGATCATCAGCACGCGCGCCGTCGTGCCCAGGCCGGCGATCTCTTCGCCCAACTTTGCCGCGTCCGCGCGCTGCGCGTTTGCCCGCGTGTTTGGCGCGATGACGAGGAATGCGGCGCAGAGCAGCGAGGCGATCGACTTCATCCAGGGTGGACGCGTGGACCGGTGGACCGGTGGACCGGAACTGCCGGAGGTCGAGCTCATCGAGCCGCCGGTGTCTTTCTCCGGCCGGCCGGCGAATATGTCAGCGCGTCCTTCACGATGCGAGCTTGCTCCTCGTCGTGAACAGCCTTGTGTCCCTCGGCCGGGCTCGACCGCTCCGGACGTCCGATGTACCGCAGCGTCGTCACCGTGCCGATCGACGCGCGGAGCCGCGGCTGCACGTAGCTCCACGCGCCCATGTTCTTCGGCTCCTCCTGCGCCCACACGACCTCTTCGACGTTCGGGTATTGGTCCACCAGATCGCCGACTTCGCGGGGCCACGGCGCGATTTCCTCGACGCGGATCAACGCGACGTTCGACGGATGCTCGCCGGCCGCAGTGAGATCGTAATAGAGCTTGGCGGTGCAGAAGACGAGTCGCTGCACCGCATCGCGCTGCCGTGACGCGACGGGATCATCGAGCACGCGGTGGAACGAGCCGCCCGCCAGCTCCTCCAGCTTGGAGAGCGCCGCCGTGAGTCGCAGCAGCGACTTCGGCTGCATCAGCACGAGCGGCCGTCGCGGGCGGCGGAGCGCCTGCCGCCGCAAGATGTGGAAGTACTGCGCGGGCGTCGACGGATATGCGACGACCATGTTGTCCTCGGCGCAGAGCTGCAGAAAACGCTCGAGCCGGGCGCTCGAGTGCTCGGGTCCCTGCCCTTCGTAGCCGTGCGGCAGCAGGAGCACGATCCCCGATTCGTGGCGCCACTTCGCCCGGCCCGCCGAGATCAGCTGGTCGAAGATGGGCTGCGCCACGTTCGCGAAGTCGCCGTACTGCGCTTCCCACAAAACCAGCTCGTTCGGTGTGGCGATGCTGAATCCGTACTCGAATCCGACCACCGCCGTTTCGGACAAGGGGCTGTTGTAGATCTCGAATTCACCGCCGGCCTGCGGAAGATGCGCCAGCGGCGTGAACGATTCGCCCGTCTCGGCGTCGTGCAACACGGCCTGACGATGTGAGAACGTGCCTCGCTCGGCGTCCTGCCCGGTGATGCGCACGCTCACGCCTTCCGTGAGGAGCGACGCGAACGCCAGCGCCTCGGCGTGCCCCCAGTCGATGCCGCCGCTATTGATCGCGCCGCGGCGCCGCGGGACCGTCCGCTGGAGCGTCGGGTGCAGCTTGAACGTCGACGGCCACGCCAGCAGCTGTTCGTTGAGCGCCACCAAGCGCTCGGACCGAACGGCCGTCTCCGAATCGCGAACGACTCCGCGCGGCGCTTCCGGTTTCGAGAGCGTCGGCGGATTCTCGTGCTTCATGTCCTGATAGATCTTCTGCAGCCGCGCGCCGATATCAGCGTCGGCCGCCTTCACGTCCTCGTCCGTCACGACGGTTTCCCGAACGAGACGCGCCGCGTAGACCTCGCGCGCCGTCGGATGCGCCGCGACGACCTTGTACATCATCGGCTGCGTGAAGGCCGGCTGATCGGCCTCGTTGTGGCCATGCCGTCGGTAGCCGACGAGGTCGATCAGAAAATCCTTGTTGAAGCGCCGACGGTAGGCGATCGCCAAACGCACCGCCTGGACGCAGCCTTCGGCATCGTCGGCGTTGACGTGCACGATCGGGATCTCGAAGCCCTTCGCGAGGTCGCTCGCGTAGTGGGTCGATCGGCCGTCGATCGCGTCGGTCGTGAAGCCGACCTGGTTGTTCGTGATGATGTGCATCGTGCCGCCGACACGGTAGCCGGCGAGCAACGACATGTTGAGCGTTTCGGGGACAACGCCTTCGCCGGCGAACGACGCGTCGCCGTGCACGACGATCGGCAGCACCGACGCCTCGTCGCGGGTGTTCGGCGCCGAACCGCTGATGCGTTGCCGCGCACGCGCCACGCCCTGCGCCACGGGATTCACCAGCTCGAGGTGACTCGGGTTCGACAAGAGCTCGACGTTCACCATCCCGCCGTTCGCGACGGCGATCGTGGCCGCGAAGCCCATGTGGTATTTGACGTCACCCGTGTCGGAATCGCTCGTCATCGCGACGGGCCATCCCTCGAACTCCTCGAACAGCGCGCGATAGGTCTTGCCCATCACGTGCGTCATCACGTTCAAGCGGCCGCGATGCGCCATTCCGAGCACGACCTGCCGCGCTCCGGCTTCGGCGCCGCGAGCGATCGCTTCGTCGAGCATCGGCACGAGCGCGTCGACGCCCTCGATCGAGAAGCGCTTGACGCTCACGTACGCGCGGCCGAGAAACCGCTCGAGCGCGTCCACGATCGTGAGCCTCGTGAGCAGCGCTTTCTTTTGGTCGCTGGTGAGCGGCTCCGACGCTTCGCCCGACTCGATCGTCTCGCGAAGCCACTGCCGCTCGGTCTCGTCGCTGACGTGCTCGAACTCGTAGCCGAGGCTCGTGCAATAGAGCTCGCGCAGACGTCGAACGAGATCGGCGGCGGTTCCGCGGTCGGATCGTCCGAGCACCGCGGCCGGAACGTCGTCGAGATCCGATTCCGAAATCCCGTGAAACTCGGGCGCGAGCTCGGCCGCGCCCGGCGGCGTGGATCCCAGCGGGTCGATCGGGACGGCCAAATGGCCGAACTTCTCGATCGCGGCGGCGAGGCCGGCGGCGCCGGCCGTCTTGCGCAGAATGCTCGCGTCGTATGTGCCGGAGCCCGGCGCGGCTTCGGCGCGCCCTAGGCTCTCGGCGAAACGAAAAAACTGGCGCCACGATTCGTCGACGGACACAGGGTCGCGACGATAGGCGTCATAAAGCTCGGCGATGTAGCCGTCGTTGAATGCACTCGTAGTGGGAAGACCAGACATAGATGAAAGTTAGTTGACCCCTGCCCCCCCCGGCCCGGAACTCCGTGGTGCGGGGGGTGCGGCGCAACGACTATTCGTCGTCGGTGGGAAGGACGAGGCGGAACGCCGACCCCTCGCCCTGATTCGACTCGAACTCGATGCGCCCGCCGAGGAGGTCAGCCAGGCCCCGGGAGATGTAGAGGCCGAGTCCCGTGCCGCCGTGCCGGCGCGTGAGGCCGGCGTCGAGCTGGGCAAACGGGCGAAACAGTCGCTCGATGTCCCGCTTGGCGATGCCGATGCCCGTATCGCGAACGGTGAACCAAACGGCGCCCGAACGTTTTTCCAGCTCGATCCGCACCTCGCCGAAATCGGTGAACTTGACCGCGTTTCCCGCGAGGTTGATCAGGATCTGCCGCACCTTGTCCACGTCGCTCGTCATGCGAATGGGCTCGTCCGGCACGCTGACGGCGAAGGAGAGATGTTTCTGCCGCGCCATCGGTTCGATGACGGCCGCCGTCGCGCGCACGAGATCCGCGGCGAGAAAATCGGTCGGCCGCACGACCTCGCGTCCTTCGTCCAAACTCGAGAACGCGAGCAGTTCCTCGATCACCGCCGCGAGGTGCTGCGTCACCGACCGCATTCGCTCGAGCACGTCGAGCTGGCTGTCCGACAGCGGCCCGATGACCTGATCGGCGAGCAGCTCTTCGTATCCGGCGAGCGCGGTCAGCGGCGTCCGCAGCTCGTGTGACACCGTGGCGAGGAAGCGGCTCTTCGCGCGGTCGGCGACCTTCGCCTGCTCGAGCAGCTCGGCGTTCCACAGCGCGAGCGCCGCGTAGTCGGCGATGACGCGGAGCCGGTGCGCGTCGCGTTTGGAGAACACCGGCTCGGCCATGTCGCGCGTGACGGCGAGGACGCCGAGGATCACTTCGTGCGCCATCAACGGCGCGAGGAGCATCGGCCCCACGCGTACGTCGGGCACGACGCGCAGCAGCGGACGCGCCGATCCGCTGAAGTTTTCGACGGCGACGACGTCGCGCGTGCGCAGCACCTCGCGCGCCAATGAACCAGGAAGCGCGAAGCGTCTTCCGCGCGCGATGCCGAGCGAGCCGATGGCGGCGACGAGCTCTCCTTCGTTCGCCACCGCTTTGAGCACGGCGGCGCCGCTCCCTCGGCATTGCTCGGCGCCCGCGTCGCAAAGGATTTGAAGCAGCGTCGTCGTGTCGTTCTCGCCCGCCATTTGCCGCGCGAGCCGTCGCAGCGCTTCACTCTCGCTCGCGCGCTCGACGTCGGGCAGCTCGATGACCACGCCGTCGGAGTTGCGGCACACGGAAAGCTCGATGCCGCGTTCCTGCGGGTCGCCGAGGACGACGCGTCGCGTGACGCCGTCGCTTCGTGTCGCGATCAGCGCATCGATGAGTGGCTTGGCCGGGACGATCGCGGGAGCGTCGTCTAGGCTACCCGTCAGCGCGGGTGAGCGCTGAGGGTCGGTCCCGGCCACGGTAGCACGTTTTGCTGGTTGACCCGGCCGCGCCGTAGCCGCACGGCGGACAGGAGACGCTGAGCGTCCTCACGCTCGAGCGTCGGGAGATACAGAAAGCCGGCGACACCGTTCGTGTCGAGCAAATGCGCGTCGCCGGGATGGCGCGTCAAACTCACGGCGATCAACGGTATGCCCGAGCGCAACGGATCACTCTCCCAACTCGCCAAAGGTGTGGCCGCCAGCAGATCGTAGTCGCAGATCACCGCGTCGAGATCGCTCGTCGTAACGAGCGTCATCGCCTGATCCATCCCGACGCACGGCACCGTCTCGGCGCCGAGGTCGTCGAAGTAACGGCACAAGTGCTCGGTCAGAAACGGGTGTCGAGCGACGCACATCACGCGCATGCGTCGAATATACCGAACGCGGCGCGCACTGTTCAGAGGCACGAACGCACAACACGCGCGTGACGTTTGTCACGCGTTCATGCTCGCGATTCTGTCGGGATCGCCATAGTGTTCGTCCGACATGAGCCTGTCGTTCAACTATAGTGCCTCCCGGTGACGAACAACCCGTTCGACCTGACCGGCAAGGCGGCGCTCGTCACGGGCGGCTATGGCGTGCTCGGTGGTACGATCGCGATCGGTCTCGCCGCGGCCGGCGCGCGCGTCGCCGTGCTCGGCCGGCGACAGGATCTCGCGGCGGCGAAAGTCGATGAGATCCGCAACGCCGGCGGCGAGGCGATTCCCCTCGTCGCCGACGTGCTCGAGCGTGACGCGGTTCGTTTGGCCAGCGACGAGGTCCAACGCGCGTGGGGACGCATCGACATCCTCGTCAACGCGGCCGGCGGCAACGTCCCGCGCTCGCGCAACGACAATCGCAGCATCTTCGAGGTGCCGCTCGACGCGTTCGACGAAGTGATGCGCTTGAATCTTCACGGAACGGTCGTCCCATCGCTCGTCGTGGGCGAGGCGATGGCGCGGCATGGCCGCGGGTCGATCATCAACATCTCGTCGATGGCGGCGACATCGGCGATCAGCGGCACGCTTGGCTATTCGGTGGCAAAGTCGGGTATCGATTCCTTTACGCGCTGGTTGGCGATGGACCTCGCGCGGAAGCACGGCGACGGCATCCGGGTAAACGCGATCGCGCCGGGATTCTTTGTGTCGGCGCAAAACCGGGCGGTTCTCGTGGACGACGCCGGCCAGCCGACCGCGAGGGCACGCGCGATCGTTCAACGGACGCCGATGGGCCGCTTCGGCCGCCCCGACGAGTTGGTCGGCGCCGCCCAGTGGCTGGCCAGCGATGCCGCGTCGTTCGTGACCGGGGTCGTGATCCCAGTGGACGGGGGATTCAGCTCGTTCAGCGGCGTCTGATCGCCACTCATATCGATGCGGAGCCTCAACTTGCTCGCTTCAAACGCCGGCCGTCAGATGGCCGCCATTCGAGCGAAACGCAGAACCTGAACGTGGCGAATGCTTGACAGAACCCACCGATTGCGGCCAACATAGCAGAGATAAGGTCAATTGATCTTTCGCTCAACCTTCAGGCGAGAGAGAGTCCAGCCCACTCGCCAGCGGCCGCATGAAGATCATCGACGTCCGGACCACCCCTGTCAGTGTCCCCATCGAAGCGCCCCTTCGCCACGCGAACGGGTGCCACTGGGGTCGCTTCGTGCGCACGATCGTCGAGGTTGAGACCGACGACGGTCTCATCGGACTCGGTGAAATGGGCGGGGGCGGAGAAAGCGCGGCCGCGGCGTTCGCGGCACTCAAGCCGTACGTCATTGGCCACGACCCGGCAAAGCTCGAAGAACTGCGCTTCAAGGTCTCCAACCCGACCGCGTCGCTCTACAACCATCGCACGCAAATGGTCGCCGCGCTCGAATTCGCGTGCCTCGACATCCTCGGACAGGCGTGGGGCGTTCCGGTCTCCGACATCCTCGGCGGGCGTCTACGCGATCACGTGCCCTTCGCGTCGTATTTGTTTTTTCGTTACGCCAACGCCGGTGACGGGAGCGGTGAGGTTCGCACCTGCGAGCAGCTCGTTGCCGAGGCCAAGGCGCTCAAGGCGAAACACGGCTTCACGACGCACAAACTCAAGGGCGGCGTGTTCCGCCCGGAGTACGAGCTCGAGTGCTATCGGGCGCTCGCCGAGGAATTGCCCGGCGACCGGTTCCGATTCGATCCGAACGGCGTCTGGTCCACCGAGCAGGCGATCTGGTTCGGCCGGCATATCGAAGATCTGAATAACGATTATCTCGAGGACCCGGTCTTCGGGCTCCACGGAATGCGGCGCGCGCGCGAGAAGCTGCGCACGCCGCTCGCCACGAACACGGTCGTCGTGAACTTCGAGCAGTTGGCGGCGAACGTGCTGCAGACCGCCGTCGACGTCATTCTGCTCGACACGACCTTCTGGGGTGGAATTCGCGCCTGCGTGAAGGCCGCGGCGGTGTGCGACACCTTCCAGCTCGGCGTCGCGGTCCATTCGTCGGGCGAGTTGGGCATTCAGCTCGCGACGATGCTTCACCTGGGCGCGGTAATCCCGAACATCTCGTTCGCCGCCGACGCGCACTACCATCACCTCGTCGACGACGTCATTCAGGGCGGCAAGGTGTCGTACTGCCGCGGCAGCATCCCCGTGCCGACGGCGCCGGGACTCGGCGTGAAACTCGACCGCGACCGGCTCGGGATGTATCACGAAGCGTTCTGTCGCCTCGGCGGCTATCCGTATGACCAGGATCCGCTGCGACCCGGTTGGGCGCCGCTCGTGCCGAACACGGATTGGGCGGATCATCTCGACGCGCGCGTCCCGCAGATTCCCGTCTGACGGGACGGCCTTCCCCGTGCGCCGAATCGTCGTGCTCAGTGGCGCCGCACTCGTCTTTCTTGCGGCGGCGAGCGTCGCGCAAAAGGCCGCATTTCCCTCGGAAGACGGCTACGATCTCTGGCTCCGCTATCGGCTCGTAGCGAACGCGTCGCGTCTCGCCGAGTATCGCGCGGCGATCACGGCGATCGACGTCGACGGCGAGTCGCCGACACTGAGCGCCGCGCGCGACGAGTTGACCCGGGGACTGTCCGGCCTCCTGGGGGCAGGCAGACCGATCGCGTCGAAGAACTCGATTGTCGACGGCATCGTCATCGCGGGTACACCGACCAGTTCGGCGACGATCAAATCGCTGTCGCTCGACACGGCGATCGCGCGCGTCGGCGACGAGGGCTATTTGCTGCGCGCGATGAACGTGCGCGGGCACCGCTCGATCGTCGTCGCGGCCAAGACGGATGTCGGCGTTCTCTACGGCGCGTTCGCCCTGTTGTCACGGCTCCAGCAATCGATGCCCATCGCGAAGCTCGACGTCGCCGGCGCGCCGCGTATCCGGCTTCGCCTCATCGACCATTGGGACAACCTCGATCGCAGCATCGAGCACGGGTACGGCGGACAATCGCTCTGGGAGTGGGACGCACTGCCCGATTCGGTCTCGCCGCGCTACGGCGACTACGCGCGCGCCGAAGCGTCGATCGGCATCAACGGCGTGTCGATCACGAACGTGAATGCCAACGCGCGCGCGCTCACTGCGGAGTACCTGCAGAAGGTCGCCGCGCTCGCGAACGTGTTTCGCCCGTACGGCATTCGCGTCTATCTCACCGCGCGCTTCAGCGCACCGATCGAGATCGGCGGTCTCGAGACGGCGGATCCGCTCGATCCGGCCGTTCGCGCGTGGTGGAAGGCGAAAGCCGACGAGATCTACGCGGCCGTGCCGGACTTCGGCGGTTTTCTCGTCAAAGCGAACTCCGAGGGTCAACCGGGCCCGCAGGACTACAAGCGCTCGCACGCCGACGGCGCGAACATGCTCGCCGACGCCGTGGCCCCGCACGGCGGTGTCGTCATCTGGCGCGCGTTCGTTTACAGCAATGACGTGCCGGGCGATCGCGTGAAGCAGGCGTACAGCGAATTCACTCCACTGGATGGCCAGTTCCGCGAGAACGTGCTGATTCAGGCCAAGAACGGTCCCCTCGATTTTCAGCCGCGCGAGCCGTTCTCGCCGCTCTTCGGCGCGATGCCGAAAACGCCGCTCATTCTCGAATTCCAGATCACCAAGGAATACCTCGGCGAGGACGCGCACCTCGTCTTTCTCGGATCTCTCATGTCCGAAGTGCTCACCGCCGACACCTGGGTGCAGGGCAAAGGCTCGACGGTCGCCAGGGTGATCGACGGCTCGCTGCACGGCTACAAGCGAACCGGCATCGCCGGCGTGGCCAACACCGGCACCGATCGCAACTGGACCGGATCGCACTTCAATCAAGCGAACTGGTACGCGTTCGGCCGGCTTGCCTGGGATCCCGGGCTGTCGCCGGCGGCGATCGCCGAGGAGTGGACGCGGCGAACCTTCTCCAACGATCCGAAGGTCGTCGCGCCGGTGGTGCACATGATGCTGGTGTCGCGCGAGGCGGTCGTGAACTACATGACGCCGCTCGGTCTCGCGCACATCATGGGCACCGACCACCACTACGGTCCTGCTCCGTGGGCCCGACTCGCCCGCGCTGACTGGACGCCGGCGTACTATCACCGCGCGGACAGCATCGGCCTCGGCTTCGAGCGTTCGCCGCACGGCAGCGACGCCGTCTCGCAATACGCGCCGCCGCTCCGGCAGATGTTCTCCGATCGCGCCACGACGCCCGATTCGCTGCTGCTCTGGTTTCACCACGTCGGCTGGACGGAGCGAACGAGGTCCGGCCGCACGTTGTGGGAAGATCTCTTCCATCACTATCGCGAAGGGATCGACACGGTGCACTCGATGCGGCGCGCGTGGAACACGCTCGCTGGACGCATCGACAGCGCGCGTTTCCACGACGTCGACGATTTCCTCGCCATCCAGGAGCACGAGGCCGTTTGGTGGCGCGACGCCGTGCTCTCGTACTTCCAGACGTTCTCGCGCCTCCCGGTGCCGAACGGATACGCGCCGTTCGCGCATCCGTTGTCCTTCTACCGCGCGCTTCCCTGCCCGGTCGGGACCCCCGCCGATCCGCAGGCGGGCCGGTTCACCGCACTCGACAAGCGCAAGCCGCGCTGTCCGCCCGTGTACTGACGACTGAGCGCTCGGCACCAGCTGTCCACCCGTCCACCTGTCCACCCATCCAATCGATGGCCGTTCACGATCCCGACGCTCCGCGTCCTGAACATCACTTCACATTCGGACTCTGGACGGTGGGCAACATCGGCCGAGATCCGTTCGGCGATCCGGTCCGCGCTCCAATGGCGCCCACGCGCATCGTGCGTGAGCTCGCGAAGCTCGGCGCGTACGGCGTGAACCTGCACGACAACGACCTCGTGCCGCGCGAGGCGAGTGCCTCGGACCGAGACCGGATCGTACGCGAGTTCCAAGGCGCGCTCGACGAGACCGGCATGAAGGTCCCGATGGCGACCACGAACCTGTTCGGCGACCCGGTCTTTCGCGACGGGGCGTTCACGAGCAACGACTCGCGCGTGCGCGAGTACGCGCTGCAGAAAACGATGCGCGCGATCGACCTCGGCGTGGAGCTCGGCGCGGAGACGTACGTGTTCTGGGGCGGGCGCGAAGGCGTCGAGACGAACGCGGCGAAAGATCCGCGGGAAGCGGTGAAGTGGTTCCGTGACGCGATCGATTATTTGTGCGAGTACGCGCGGTCGCAGAAATACGCGCTGCGGTTCGCGCTCGAGCCCAAACCGAACGAGCCGCGTGGCGACATCTTCTTCCCGACCATCGGGCACATGCTGGCGTTCATCTACACGCTCGCGCACCCCGACATGGTCGGCCTCAACCCCGAGATCGCCCACGACACGATGGCCGGCCTCGATTTCTCCCACGGCGTCGCGCAAGCGCTCGAGGCGGGCAAGCTCTTTCACATCGACCTCAACGCGCAGAGGCCCGGCCGGTTCGACCAGGATCTGCGCTTCGGCAGCGAGGACGTGAAGGGCGCGTTCTTTCTCGTGAAGCTGCTCGAGGACGCGAAGTGGCCGGGTATGCGGCACTTCGACAGCCACGCGTATCGCACGGAGGACGACGCCGGCGTGTGGGACTTCGCGCGCGGCAGCATGCGCACGTACCTCATCCTCAAGGAAAAGGTGGCGCGCTTCAACGGCGACGCCGAGGTTCAGGGAATGTTGAACGAGCTCAAGTCTCGCGGCGCGGCGGCCGGGGCGCGGAAGCGATTCTCGCCGGAGGGCGCGCGCGACCTCAAGTCGCGCGAGTTCGACCTCGACGCGATGCGAAACCTCGGCTACGCCTACGAGCGCCTCGATCAGCTGACGATGGAGATCCTGCTCGGAGTGCGCTGAGTGGCGCGCGCCAGCTTTCTCGGCGTCGACGTCGGCACGAGCGGCGTGAAAGCGATACTCGTCGACACTTCGGGTGAGGTTCTCGCCTCGGCGATCACACCGCTTCAACTCTCGACGCCGCACCCCGGCTGGGCGGAGCAGGATCCGGACGCCTGGTGGGCCGCGACATCGGCGGCGATTCGTACGGTGCTCGCCGCGCGACCGGGCGAGAGCCCGGACGCCGTCGGCGTCTCGGGGCAAATGCACTCGTCCGTGTTTCTCGACGCGCATGGCGAAGTGATCCGCCCCGCGCTCCTGTGGTGCGACGGCCGTACGACGCAAGAATGCCGCGAGATCACCGAGCGCATCGGCGGCGAACAACGTCTGCGCGACCTGGCATCCAATCCGGCGCTCGAGGGATTCACGCTGCCGAAGGTGCTCTGGCTGCGCCGGTACGAGCCCGAAGCGTTTGCCCGTCTGGCGACCGTGATGCTCCCGAAAGACTTCATTCGATTCAAGCTCACCGGCGTCGTGGCGACCGAGCCGTCGGACGCGTCGGCGACGTTGATGTACGACACCGCGCGAATGCGCTGGAGCAACGAGATCCTCGATGCGGTGAACGTGCCGCGATCGGTCGTTCCCGACGTCGGCGGCTCTTCCGAAATCCTCGGACGCGTTTCGGTCGAAGCGGCCGGAGCGACCGGACTGCGGCCGGACACGCCGGTCGTCGGCGGCGGGGCGGACAACGCGTGCGGGGCGGCGGGCGTCGGCGCGATCGCGCCGGGCGAAGCGGTGTCGAGCTGGGGCACGTCGGGAACCGTACTGGCGCCGATGTCCGAGCCGCGTGTCGACCCGTCGCTCCGCGCGCACACATTCTGCCACGTCGTCCCCGGCGTGTGGTATCTGATGGGCGTCGTGCTCTCGGCGGGCGGCGCCTTCGCCTGGTATCGCGACCAGCTCGCGCGCGACCTCACGAGCACGGGCGAAGCGAACGAACGGCTCAACGCCGAGGCGATGGCCATTCCTCCCGGTGCCGACGGCGTCACGTTTCTGCCGTATCTCCAGGGCGAGCGAACGCCGCATCGCGACGCCTCGGCGCGCGGCGCGATTCTCGGGCTGAGCCTCGCGCATTCGCGCGCGCACGTCACACGCGCCGTCGTCGAGGGAGTGTGCTTCGCGCTTCGCGATTCGGTGACGATCCTCCAGGAGCTGGGCGTCGTGCCGAATCACATGCTCCTCACGGGCGGCGGGGCGCGTGTGCCGTTCTTGCGACGGATGCAAGCCGACGTCTTCGGGCTGCCGGTGTTCACCGTGAACCGAGAGGAGGGTCCGGCGTACGGCGCCGCGCTTCTCGCCGCCGTCGGCGCGGGCGCGTTTCCCGATCTCGCCGCCGCCGCGGCGGCCACGTTGCAGCGAGCAGCTGTCGAGGAACCCGCCCCGAGCGCTCACGCGGCCTACGATGAGCCCTATCGACGTTTCCGCGAGTCCTTCCACGCGGCGCATACAGCCGCAGATTCAAGGCGCTGATCGGCCCTCGCCCAATACATGCGACGCGTCCTTCGACATCTGCTCGGCCTGCAGGAGGCCGGCCTCGTTCTCGTTCTCGTCGCGCTCGCGATCGCGTTGACCGTGCTCGCCGGATCGCACGTCGATCCACTGACCGGACGCACGGTCAACAACTTCTGGAACTCCTACACGCTGATTCAAACGGCGACCGACGCGACGTTCTTCGCCATCATGGCGATCGGCGCGACGGTCGTCATCATCTCGGGGGGCATCGACCTCTCGGTCGGCTCGGTGTACGCGCTCTCCGGCGTCTCGATGGCGCTGCTCCTGCGCGCGCTGGGTCCGATGAGCCCCGCGACGACGACCTTCGTCGGGCTGGTGACCTGCGTCGGCGTAGGACTCCTCAGCGGACTCTTGAACGGCGCGCTGGTCGTGGGGCTGCGTGTGCATCCGTTCATCGTCACGCTCGGCACGATGTGGATTCTCCGCGGCATCGCGTTCGTCGCCACCCATGCCCTCAGCATTCTCGTTCCGCCGGCGCTCACGCACGTCGCGAAAGCGTCGCTCGGGTTGCGCGGCGGACTCTATCCCGTGCCGATGCTCGCGATGCTCGCCTGCTGCGTCATCGGCACGATCTACCTCACGCGCACCGTGATGGGCCGCCACATCTTTGCGTTCGGTGGCAACATCGAGGCGAGCCGCTTCGCCGGACTCTCCTTGCGACGGATCCAGATCGGCGTGTTCGTCGTCGCCGGCCTCACCGCGGGATTCGCCGCGTTCCTCGGCGCGAGCTTCTATGGGTCGTCGTCGTCCGGCGACGCACAAGGGTACGAGCTCTACGTCATCGCGTCGGCCGTCGTGGGCGGCGCGAGCCTCGTCGGCGGACGCGGGAGCGCGCTCGGCGCCACGCTCGGCGCGTTGCTCATCGTGCTCATTCGCCAATCCATTCGCACGCTTCACTTCGACCAGAACTACGAGTGGATCGTCATCGGCTGCGCGATCATCCTCGCCGTCGTCATCGACCAGTCGAGCACGCGGCTGACCGCGCGCCGGCTCGCCGGACGAGCGGCCGTCGCGGGTGAGTCGCCGTGAGCGCCGCCGTTCGTTTCGAGGGAATCACGAAGCGATTCCCCGGCGTGCAGGCGCTCACCGACGTCACCCTGAGCATCGCCACGGGCTCGTGTCACGCGCTGTGCGGAGAGAACGGAGCCGGCAAGAGCACGCTCGGAAAGATTCTGGCCGGGATCTACGCACCGGATGAAGGCCGTCTCGTCGTGAACGGCCGCGAGATGCGCTTCTCCGGACCGCGCGACGCGTTCGCCGCGGGCGTCGGCATGGTGCACCAGGAGCTTGCCTTCTGCGAGAATCTTTCCGTCGCCGAGAACCTCTGCCTCGGCGCGCTGCCGGTGTCGCGCGGACTCGTCGATCGGCGCGCGGTCGTGCGCCGCGCGCGAGAGATGCTCGCGGCGATCGGAGCCGACCTCGACGTCACGCAACGTTTGGGCGAATTGCCGATCGCGCAGCAACAGGTCGTTCAGATCGCGGTGGCCGTCGGCGGCGGCGCCCGCATCATCGTGTTCGACGAGCCGACGAGCAGCTTGAGCCAGGTCGAGGCCGAACGCCTCTACGAGCTCATCGCGCAACTCAAGTCGCGCGGAGTCACGTGCATCTACGTCTCGCACCGAATGGCCGAGGTGTATCGGCTGTGCGACACGATCTCGGTGCTGCGCGACGGCCGCCACGTGGCGACGAGACCGGCCGCCGAGTTGAGCGAGCCTGATCTCGTGCAGTTGATGATCGGCCGCCCCATCGCCGCCTACTTCGGCGGTGAGCACGCGGCTGACAGACAGGCATCGACTGGCGAAGAATTGCTTCGAGTCGAGCATCTCTCGTCGAGCGGGCGCTTCGAGGACGTCTCGTTCTCGGTTCAGGCGGGCGAAGTCGTCGGCCTCGCGGGACTCGTGGGCGCGGGACGCTCGGACATCGCCGAAACGATCTTCGGCGCGCGTTCTCGGACCGGCGGACGCGTCACCATCTCGGGTAGCGCGGCGAACGTCGCGAATCCGGCCGAGGCGATCCGGCTCGGCATCGCGCTCGTCCCCGAGGACCGCAAGCGACAGGGGCTCGTGCTCTCGGAGAGCGGACGGCGAAACACGTCGCTGCCGCTGCTCGATCGTCTTTCGCGGCTGACGTGGCTCAAACAGTCCGAGGAGCGCGCGCTGGTCGAGCGGCACTTTCATATGCTGCGCGTTCGCGCCCCCGACATCGACGCGCCGGTCGCCGGTCTCTCGGGCGGCAATCAACAGAAGATCGTGCTCGCTCGGTGGCTTGCCGCGAACGCGAAGCTGCTCATCCTCGACGAGCCGACCCGCGGCGTGGACGTCGGCGCGAAAGCGGAGATCCACGCGCTGATCGCCGAGCTCGCGGCCAAAGGAGCCGGCGTGCTGCTGATCTCGAGCGAGTTGCCCGAACTGCTCAGTCTCTCGACGCGGATTCTCGTGCTGCGCGCGGGACGCCTCGTCGGAGAAATGCCGGCACGCGGCGCGACGCAGGACGGGCTGTTGCGCCTCATGGCCGGCATCGGATAGGAACGCACAATGCTGATCAATTCACGCCTGCGGCGAACGGCCCTCGCACTCGCGATCGCGACGATCGCTTCTTCGTGTGGACGATTTCACAGCTCGGGCGATGCGGGTACGGACTGGACCGGCGCCTGGACCGCGGCGCCGCAGCTCACTGAACCGAACAACATGCCGCCGGCCCCGCCCAACACGCCGCCCGTGCCGGGGCTTTCGGGAACGACTCTTCGCCAAGTAATCCATCCGTCGCTCGGCGGCACGCGATGGCGCTTTCGCGTGTCGAACGAGTTCGGCGACGGACCGCTGGTGATTCAAACGGCGCACGTCGCGCGATCTCCCGTGCGCGGCATGATCGACCCGACGACGGACGCCGCGCTGCTTTTTTCGCGCAAGACGTCGGTCACGGTGCCGCGAGGCCGGGCGGCCGTGTCGGATCCGGTTTCGTTCGCCGCCGACGCCTTCTCCGACATCGCGATCACCCTGTACGTGCCGCAAGCGCCGAACGCGTTGACCGGACACCCCGGGTCGCGCACGACCTCGTTCATCACCTCCGGAAACCAGGTCTCGGAGGTTGGCTTTCCGATATTCACCGAGGTGCTGCACTGGTATCTGATCAGCGGTGCCGAGGTGATGTCGAACGCCGCCGGCGCGGTGGTGATACTCGGCAACTCGATCGCCGACGGACGCGGTTCGACGAACGACATGAACGACCGCTGGCCGGACGATCTCGCGCATCGACTCGCCGAGGCGCGCTCCGCGAACGGGCGGCCGGCCGTCGCCGTGCTGAACGCGGGGATCGGCGGCAACGCCGTCGTGCGCGGAGGACTCGGTCCAACCGCGCTGGCGCGATTCGATCGCGACGTGCTGGCGCAGGCGCGCGCGCGGTGGGTGATCGTCTGCGACGGAGTGAACGACATCGGCGGCTCGCGTCCCGATTCCGCGGCGGCGGTCGCGCTGCACCTGATCGACGCGTACGGCGAGATGATTCGGCGCGCGCACGCGCGGGGTATCAAGGTGTTCGGCGGGACCATCATGCCGTTCGGCGGATCGCAGTACTCATCGCGGGAACACGAAGCCGCGCGGCTGGCCGTCAACGCGTGGATTCGAAAGGCAGGCGCGTTCGACGCCGTGATCGATTTCGACGCCGCGACGAGAGATCCCGGCGACCCGAGCAGGCTCCGCGGTGACGTCGATGGGGGCGATCACCTCCATCCGAGCGCGGCCGGATACCGCATCATGGCGGCCGCCGTCGACCTGTCCCTGTTCGCCGCCCCGCGGGACTAAATCGGCGTTTCAGCCGTGCAACTCCATGTGAGAGTGCGCGTTCGGTCTCTGTGAACCTGCGGACGCGGCGAGCGAGAACCGCCGCTCGCCAAGGTCCGGTAAGGGCTCGAGAGCGGTCTTGACAGGTGCGACCGCGGCCATAAAATCGTGTGGCCATTGTGTGATATGATGACTTTGCGGCCTGATCCCTCTGGCCAGGAAGTCGGCTCGGAAACTCGCGGACGCACAACTCCACCTCCGCCCTCGTTGTGACACCGCAGCGCGCGATTCCCACACGCGGCGCTCGGAAGGGCTGGGACATTGTCGCCCCGAGCGTATTTGCTGTCCGCTCTCCTCGTCGTACGAATTCTCATTCTCGGAGGAACGACTGATGGGACGCCGGATTCTCCTTGCGGTCATCGCGCTTTTCGCGACCGCGGCCGTCGCCACGGCACAAACTGGCGGACGGATTGTCGGCAAGGTGACGTCCACCGACGGGCGGGCGCTGCCAAGTGTCAACATCTCGGTGACTGGCATGAATCGGGGTGCGGTGACGGACACCGCCGGCCGATACACCCTCGCCAACGTGCCGAGCGGCGCCCACAACATTCAGGCCCGCGGCATCGGCTTCGGTTCGTCGACGACGACCGTCCAAGTCGTCGGCGGCCAAACGGCGACGGTGAACTTCTCGCTGACGCCGACGGCCACCGAGCTCACGCCCATGGTCGTGACGGGCTACGGTGAGCAGGAGCGCCGCATCGTCACTGGCGCGTTCGGCACCGTGACCGGAGCGCAGCTCCAGGACATCCCGACCAGCGATCCGATGAAAGCGCTGCAGGGACACGTGGCCGGCGTCGAGATTGTGGCGTCGAGCAACGAGCCGGGAGCCGCGATGAACGTGCGCATCCGCGGCGTTCGCTCGCTCACGGCGAGCAACGAGCCGCTCTATGTCGTCGACGGCGTGCCGCTCGGCGGCGGCATTCAGGATTTCAATCCGTCGACGATCGAGTCGATCGACATCCTCAAGGATGCGGCGGCGACGGCGATCTACGGGAGCCGAGGCGCGAACGGCGTCATCCTCGTGACGACGAAGAAGGGCGGTCTGGACGGCATTCACACCCAGTTCACCGCCGACATGTACTACGGAAATCAGGCGCCGGTTCGGCTCATCCCGATGATGAACCTCCAGCAGTACGTGCAGTACATGCATGACGCGGCCGCGGCGAACGGACAGGATACGAGCCTCGCGAAGCTCTTTCCCTCCGCGAAGCAACAGCTTGCGGTCAAACAGGGCATCACGACGGACTGGCAGAAGGCGGTGCTGCGTACCGGACTTCAGCGCAGCTTGCAGGGCGGCGCGAACGGAGGTTCCGGCGACACGCGCTACGCGATCAACGGGAACTACTTCGGCCAACAGGGCGTGATCCCCGGCCAGGGTTATACGCGCGGATCGGCCTTCGCCACACTCGATCACACATCGGATCGACTCCGCGTGGGTCTCACGGCGAGCACGTCGCGCATCCTGACCGACCAGGGTGAAGGCGGCGGCGCCTACGGCTACGCGCTGGCCATGACGCCGCTCGGCAGGCCGACGAACTACACCAACCCGGATTCGGCGGGTCTGCTCGATCCGCGTCCGGATGACGATCCGCTCAACATCAATCCGGTGCTCGAGGCGCAGTCGGTGACGCGCCAGCAGACGGTCAATCGCGTGTTCGGCTCGGCGTACGCAGAACTGAACATCACGAACGGGTTGACCTATCGCATGAACTTCGGCCCCGACTACACCGCGCTCACCGACGGTTGCTACAACGGTCCGTGGACGCACGGCACCTGCGCGAACCTCGGCGCGAACAGCACGAACCAGGGGCAGCCGCCGCAGGCCGGGCAGTTCAATCAGGAAGACTTCACCTACACGCTCGACAACATTCTCCGGCTGAACAAGACGCTCGGCGGTATCCATCAGTTCGATATCACGGGTCTCTACAGCGTCCAGCAGGATCACTTCACGAAGGACTCGCTGTACGCGTCGAACCTGCCGTACAACACGCAGCTCTGGTACGACCTCGGCTCGGGCACGGCCGGCAACGAGGTGAGCCGGATCTCGCAGTGGTCGCTCGAGTCGTACATGGCGCGCGTGAACTACACGCTCTTCGATCGCTACTCGCTGTCCGGAACGGTGCGGTCCGACGGATCGAGCCGTCTCGCGCCGGGACACAAGTGGGCCACGTTCCCGTCGGTCGGAATGGCGTGGCAGGTGGGCGACGAGCCGTTCTTCCGCAACTTCCGCTCGATCAGCGCGCTCAAGCTGCGCGGCAGCTACGGCTCGACGGGCAACACGGCGATCTCGCCGTATCAAACGGAAGGCACATTGCAGTCGCGACTCTACACGTTCGGCTCGACGCGCGTGCAGGGCTACAAGCCCGGCACGATTCCGAACCCCGATCTCTCGTGGGAGCGGACCGACCAGACGGACGTCGGCTTGGACTACGCACTCTTCAACAGCCGCATCTCCGGCACGTTCGACTACTACAAGATGAAGACGCACGACCTGCTGCTGACCGAGTTGCTGCCGGTGACGTCCGGCTTCACGTCGACGCTGCAGAACGTCGGCGCAACGAAGAACACCGGCTACGAGATGTCGTTCACCACGGTCAACCTCCAGAACTGGCGCGGGCTGACCTGGACGAGCGATGTCAACTGGTCGACGAACAAGAACGAGATCGTCTCGCTGGCAAGCGGCGCGACGTCCGATGCCGGCAACGGCTGGTTCGTCGGACACCCGATCAACATCAACAACGATCCGAACCGCCGTCTGTTCTACGACTACAAGTATCTCGGCGTCTGGCAGTACGCCGACACGGCGACGATGAACGCGTTCAACGCCAAGGGCAGCACGTTCAAGGTCGGCGACCCGCGCGTGGCCGATGTCAACGGCGACGGTAAGATCGACGCCAACGACCGCACCTTCGTCGGCGACAGTTATCCGGGCTGGACGGCCAGCCTGTCCAACCGGGTCACGTTCCACAACTTCGACCTGTCGGCGCTCGTGACGGCGAAGTGGAACTACACGTTCATCGACGGCACGCCGCGCAGCTACTTCGGCCGCTTCGGCAACATCGCCGACTTGGACTACTGGACGCCGACGAATCCGACGAACAAGAACCCTGCGCCCACGACGGGCGGCGTGGATCGGCTCTATGCGTCGACGCGCCTCTACACCGACGGCTCGCACTGGCGCATCCGCAACATCACCGCGGGCTACACGCTGAACCAGCGCGACGCGCAGCGGTTCGGTCTGCACAGCTTGCGGTTCTACTTCACGGCGCAGGACCCGTACATCAACACCAGCTACGTCGGCATCGACCCCGAGTTGGGCGGCGCGGTCCCGACGCTCAGGACGCTCCTTCTCGGCACGAACATCGTTTGGTAAACCGACCCCACATCACACACGAGACTACTCAGATGAAGCGCATACTGATGTCGACCGTGACGCTGGGGCTCGTTGCCGGAGCCTTCGGCTGCGTCAATCTCGACGAAAAACTGATCACCGGCGTGAGCAGCGAGTATTACTCCACGCCCGACGGTCTCAACTCCGCCGTCATCGCCAGCTACGCCCAGCTGCGCGGCTTCTATGGCCGCGAACAGCTGCTGTCGCTGACGCAGGTCGGTACGGACACCTGGATGGCCGCCGACCAGTCGGGATCCAACAACAAGGATTTCGACAGCTATGGCGGCGGCTTGAACAGCACGGTCGCGCCGCTCGCCAACACGTGGAACCCGGCGTATCAGGCGATCAACACGCTCAACGCGGCGCTCGATCGCGGACCGGCCACGCAGGGACTGTCCGCCGCGGTGAAGAACTCGCTCCTCGGCGAAGCGCACTTCCTGCGCGCGCTCAACTACTTCACGCTCGTGCAGCAGTTCGGCGACGTGACTCTCTCGGTGCACGAAAACAAGGGCGTGCAGCAGAGCGCCGTGCGCGATCCGGCGGCGAGCGTGTACGCCGCGATCCTCGCCGATCTGGATTCTGCGATTACGCTGCTTCCCGTGACGCAGGCGGACTTCGGCCGAGCGACGAAGGGCGCGGCGCAGGCGTTGCGCTCCAAGGTGTATCTCACCCGCGCCTACAAGGACTACTCGCCCGGCAAGCAGGCCGACTTCCAGGCGGCGCTCGCCGACGCGAAGGCGGTCATCGCTTCCGGGACGTACTCGCTCGAGCCGGTGTTCGCGGACCTCTGGTGCGTCGCGCGTCCCGCCGATCCGGGCCGGACCGGATACTGTGAAAACACGGGATATCAGGGCAACCGGAAGGAATTCATCTTCACCGTGCAGTTCGGGCCGAACGGCGTCTACAACGCGACCAACGTCGACGCCGACAACGAGTACAACTACCTCCACCTCGTCTTCCTCGGCCAATACGACAACAACGGCATCTGGGCGGGCACGCCGCGCGACTTGAACAACGGCCGCCCGTTCCGCCGCCTCATGCCGACGCCGTACGAACTGAGCCTCTGGAACAAGTACATCGGCACGCCGGGCGCGAGCGACATCCTCGACACGCGCTTCGACGCGACCTTCCAGACGACGTGGATCGCGACGGTCGGCGGCGTGAAGAATCCCGTGGGAACCTGCCCGTCGTGCACGAGCAACGCGACGGTGAACGTCGGCGACACGGCGGCCGTGTACTACCCGTTCGGCGTGACCACGGCGCAGCGTCAGAGCAAGGCGTACGAGATCCTCACGCCGTGCCCGACCGACCAAGTCGCGCAGCCGACCGCCGCGACCTACTGCGGCGACCGGAACAACGCGAACGACGGCTTCTTCAACTGGCAGCATTTCCCGTCGCTCAAGAAGTATCAGGACAACCTGCGCGCCAACCTCACCGCGCAAGAAGGCGGCAAGGTGCAGGTCATCCTGCGTCTCGGCGAGATGTATCTCGTCGCGGCGGAGGCCGACGTGCAGCTCAACAACCCGGCGGAAGCGGCGCAGATGATCAACGTGCTGCACGTCCGCGCGGCGAGCCCGGCGCACAAGAACGACTACAACGTCACGGCCGCGCAGATGAACATCGACTACGTCATGGAAGAGCGGGAGCGTGAGATGGCGGGCGAGTTCACGCGGTGGTACGACCTCGTTCGCGTCGGCTCGCAGTACTTCGTGGATCGCGTCAAGAAGTTCAACCCGCACGCCACGAACCTCGCGCTCCGGCACGCGCTCCGTCCGATCCCGCAGTCCCAGATCGATGGTGTGTTGATCGGGCCGAAGTACCCGCAGAACCCAGGGTACTGACGCTCATGGCGGTTGAAGGGATGAGCTCCACCGTCAGCGGCGCGCCGTACCAGGACGCCTCGCTGACGGTGGAGCAGCGGGTCGCCGACTTGCTCTCGCGCATGACCCTCGACGAGAAAGCGGCTCAGATGATGTGCGTGTGGCAGCAGAAGGCCACCACGCTGGTCGACGCGCGCGGCGAGTTCGACCTCGAGAAAGCGCGCGCCTCGTTCGGCCACGGAAACGGCATCGGACAGGTCGGCCGGCCGAGCGACGCCGGCGGCGGCCGCACGGCGCGCCAGCAGGCCGATCTCACCAACGCCATTCAGAAATTTTTCCTCGAGGAGAGCCGGCTCGGGATTCCGGTGATCTTCCACGAGGAGTGTCTGCATGGACACGCCGCGCCTGGCGCGACGAGCTTTTCGCAACCCATCGGATTGGCGGCGACGTTCAACCCGACGCTCGTGGAAACGTTGTACACGATGACCGCGCTCGAGGCGCGCGTCCGCGGAACCCACCAGGCGCTCACGCCGGTGGTGGATGTCGCGCGCGATCCGCGCTGGGGACGCGTCGAAGAGACCTTCGGCGAAGATCCATACCTCGTCTCGCGCATGGGGATCGCCGCGGTACGCGGATTCCAGGGCGACGCTACGTTCCGCGACAGAGCGCGCGTCATCGCGACACTCAAGCACTTCGTGGCGCACGGGCAGCCGGAATCAGGCATGAACTGCGCGCCCGCCAACGTGTCGGCGCGCGTACTCCGCGAGACCTTTCTCTCCACCTTCGAGGCGGCGATCCGCGAGGCCGGTGCGCTCAGCGTGATGGCATCGTACAACGAGGTGGACGGCATTCCGTCGCACGCCAATCGCTGGCTGCTGCGCGACGTGCTGCGCGACGAGTGGGGCTTCGAGGGTTTCATCGTCTCCGACTACTACGCGATCTGGGAGCTCTCGGATCGCCCGGAGACGCACGGGCACCACGTCGCGCACGACAAGCGGGAGGCGTGCCTCCTCGCCGTCCGTGCCGGCGTCAACATCGAGCTGCCTGAACCTGATTGCTACCTCCATCTTACAGAGCTCGTTCGCGACGGCTCGCTCGCCGAGCGTGAGCTCGACGAGCTCGTCGCGCCGATGCTCGCCGCGAAGTTCGCGCTCGGACTGTTCGACGACCCGTACGTCGATCCCGACGAAGCGGATCGCGTCGTGGGGTCCGACGCGCATCGCGATCTCTCACTCCAGGCGGCGCGCGAGACGATCACGCTGCTCAAGAACGACGGCGATCTGCTTCCTCTGGACCTGCGATCGATCGGCACGATCGCCGTGATCGGGCCAAACGCGAATCGCAGTCTGCTCGGCGGCTACAGCGGCGTTCCCAAGCACGACGTCACCGTGCTCCAGGGCATCCGCGACTTCGTCGGCGACCACGCGCAGGTCCTCTACAGCGAAGGCTGCAAGATCACGCTCGACGGCTCCTGGAACGCCGACGACGTCGTCGCGAGCGACCCCGCCCAGGACCGGCGGCAGATCGCCGAGGCGGTCAACGTCGCGAGGCGCGCCGACGTCATCGTGCTGGCCATCGGCGGCAACGAACAGACGTCGCGCGAGGCGTGGAACCTTCGCCACATGGGAGATCGCGCGAGCCTCGAGCTCCTTGGCCGACAGAACGAGCTCGTTGACGCGATGGTCGCGACCGGCAAGCCGGTGGTCGCGCTCGTGTTCAACGGCCGGCCGCTTTCATTCGTGCACCTCACGGAAAAAGTGCCGGCGATTCTGGAGTGCTGGTATCTTGGCCAGGAAAATGGACGTGCGGTCGCCGAGACGCTGTTCGGCGAGAACAACCCGGCCGGTAAGCTTCCGATCACCGTGGCGCGATCGGCCGGCCACGTCCCGGCGTTCTACAACCACAAGCCGTCCGCGCGGCGCGGCTATCTGTTCGACGACGTCTCGCCGCTCTATCCGTTCGGCTTCGGGCTGAGCTACACGAGCTTCGCGCTCACGAACGTTCGTCTCGACCACGCCGTGATATCACCCGCAGGCGCGACGATGGTTCGGGTCGACGTGAAGAACACGGGCGACCGCGCCGGCGGTGAGGTCATTCAGATGTATGTCCGCGACGTCGTGAGCTCGGTGACGCGGCCGGTGAAGGAGCTCAAAGGGTTCGCGAAAGTTCGGTTGAATCCCGGCGAACAGACGACGGTCGCCATCCCGATCGATGCAAGCTCGCTCTCGTTCTACGACGTCGCGATGCGGCGCGTCGTCGAACCGGGCGAGTTTCGGGTCATGGTGGGCACATCGTCGCGCGACGAAGACCTCGAGACCGTCGTGCTCCGCGTCGACGCCGCGCGCGCCCCGCATCCCTAGACGGAGCCACTCGCGACATGGCCAAGCCGCAAACCACGGAGCGACTTCCGTTCATCGAGAAAGCTGGATACAGCCTCGGCGACGCCGCGGCCAACTTCGTCTTCATGACGATGATTCTGTTCCAGCTGAACTTCTACACCGACACGATGGGCGTGGCGGCCGGCGTCGCCGGCACGATGCTGCTCGTCGGGCGCCTGTGGGACGCGTTCTTCGATCCGATGATGGGCGTGCTGGCCGATCGCACGAACACCCGCTGGGGAAAATTCCGGCCGTGGGTGCTGTGGACCGCGGTGCCCTGGGCCGTCGTGATGGTGCTCGCGTACACCGTGCCCGGTTTCGGCACGGCGGGGACGATCGCCTGGGTCGCCTTCACGAACATCGCGCTCATGACGCTCTACTCGGCGAACAACACGCCGTATTCGGCGCTGAGCGGCGTGATGACGGGGGACTCGAACGAGCGCACGTCGCTGTCGTCGTACCGCTTCGTGGCCGCGATGCTGGCGCAGTTGATCGTCGGCGGATTCACATTGCCGCTCGTCGCCAAGTTCGGCCACGGCAACAACGCGGCCGGCTGGCGCATGACGATGACGCTCTGGGCCGTGGTGTGCGTCGTGTGCTTCGTCATCACGTTCGCGACGACGCGCGAGCGCATCCAGCCGCCGCCGCAGCAGCGATCGGACGCGCGCCGAGATCTCAAGAATCTGCTCCGCAACGGTCCGTGGTTGGCGATGTTCGTGCTCACGCTCGCGCACTTCGTGTTCGTGGCGATGCGCGGCGGCACGATGTTCTACTACTTCAACTACTACGTCGACCAGGCACGCCTCGCCGAGTTCATCCAGCGGATCGGCTTGCCGCAGGCGACGGCCGCGCAGCCCGACGGCGGCCACTACGTCATGAACGTGCTCGGGTTGATCCTGACCGCGGATCGCTCGAACGTGGCATCGGTCGGGTTCAGCCTGTTCAACATCGCGAGCCAGGCGGTCACCGTCGTCGGCGTGGTGATGTCGACGTACCTGGCGATGCGGTTCGGCAAACGTGCCGTGGCGCTCGTCGGGTTCTCGCTCACGACGATCTTCCTCGCCGCGTTCATCCTGCTCCCGGCGAGCTCGATCGAGGCGACCTATGGGCTCGAGCTCATTCGCGCGCTCTCGTACGCGCCGACGATCCCGCTGATCTGGGCGATGTTCGCCGACGTCGCCGACTACGCCGAGTGGAAGACCGGACGGCGTACAACCGGCGTCGTCTTCGCCACGATCCTTTTCGCACTCAAGACGGGTCTGAGCCTCGGCGGCGCGATCGCCGGCTGGCTGCTGTCCGGCTATGGCTATCGCGCGAACGCGACGCAGACCGAGCACGCGCTCATGGGCATTCGGCTGACCGTGAGCGTGTATCCGGCGATCTGTCTCTGCATCGTCGTCGCGTGTCTCTTCTTCTATCGAATCAACCGCTCCGTCAACGAACGGATGGCGGCGGAGCTGGAAGAGCGCCGCCGATCGTACGAAGGCGGAGTCGGTGTCGCTGCTCCCGGAACCCTGGTCGGAAAGGAGGGATCGCTTGCGATCCTCAAATAGTCGCCATCGAGTGAAACTCGCGCTCGCCTTCTCGTCGCTGGCAGTCTGCGGCTGCACGCACGGCGGAATGAACACCGGCGGCGGCGCGCCGTCGTCGCTCAAGGACGCATTCGCCGGATCGTTCCACGTCGGCGCGGCGGTGAACGAAAACCAGTTCACGGGGCGCGACACGGTCGGCGCGACGCTCATCGTCCGTCAGTTCAACACCATCACACCGGAGAACGTGCTGAAGTGGGAGCACGTGCATCCGGGCCTCGGTGTGTACGACTTCGCCGCCGCCGACCGCTACGTCGACTTCGGGACGCGCCACGGCATGTTCATCGTCGGACACACGCTCGTGTGGCACAGCCAGGTGCCCCGCTGGGTGTTCCAGGACGGCGCCGGGAATCCGGTGAGCCGCGACACCCTGCTCGCCCGGATGCGCGACCACATCTTCACGGTGGTCGGCCGGTACAAGGGACGCATCAAGGGTTGGGACGTGGTGAACGAAGCGCTGAACGATGACGGGTCGCTTCGCCGTTCTCCGTGGTATACGATCATCGGCGAGGATTATCTGGTGAAGGCGTTCCAGTTCGCGCACGAAGCCGATCCGAGCGCGCAGCTCTACTACAACGACTATTCGCTCGACAACGCGCCGAAACGAAACGGCGCCGTCGCGCTGGTGAAGCGGTTGCAAGCGGCCGGCGTTCCCGTGTACGCCGTCGGCTCACAGAGCCACGACAAGATGGACTGGCCGAGCGTCGCGCAGGTCGATTCGACCATCCGTGCGCTGAGCGCCACCGGAGTGAAGGTCAACATCACCGAGCTCGACGTCGACATTCTTCCGCCGGCCACGCAGAACCGCGGGGCCGACGTCGCGACTCGAGGCCAGGCGTCGGCGGCCGCGAATCCGTATGCCGCCGGACTCCCCGACTCGGTGCAGCGCGCCCTCGCCGCGCGGTACGCCGACCTGTTTCGCGTTTTCGCATCCCATCGGAACGTCATCGACCGCGTTACCTTCTGGGGCGTCGGTGATGGCGACTCATGGCTGAACAACTGGCCCGTCCCCGGGCGGACCAGTTATCCGCTGTTGTTCGACCGAGCCGATCGCCCGAAACCGGCGTTCGACGCGGTGATGTCGGTGGCCGCCCGCGCCACAGCGCGGTAGGCACCGCCCCACTGGAGACGGCCCAATGAGAGACGCATTCGCGCCGGTTCTGAAGCAGAGCTTGTCCGACAAGCTCGCGCAGCGGATCCGCGCCATGATACAAAAGGGCGATTACGGCCAGGGCGACCGCCTGCCGCCGATCATGGAAATGGCCAAGCGATTCAGCGTCGGCCACCCGACGATCCGCGAAGCGCTCAAAAAGCTCGAGACGATGGGCATCGTCGAGATTCGCCATGGCTCGGGCGTCTACGTGAGCCGCAGCGAGGAGGTTCTCGTCCTGGCGAGCCCGGACTACCCCGGCACGGTCACCAAGAAGCTGCTGCTCGATCTCATCGACACGCGCATGCCCCTCGAGATGAAATCCGTCTCCGAGGCCGTGAAGAACGCGACGCTCGAGGATTTGGTCGAGATGCGCCGGCTGCTCAAGCAGGCCGGCGACAACTTCGACGACGACGTCGTGCTGAACGAGACGAACATGGGGTTCCACCGTCAGATCGCGATCGCGTCCGGCAACACGGTGCTGCTCCAGCTGCTCGACGTGCTGCGCGATCTCTTCACCGAGGAGCAGCGCTTGATCCTCGGCATTTTCGGTTCGCGGGAGCGCGACCACCGTGAGCATCTCGCCATCCTCGAGGCGCTGGAAAACCGGGATGAACCGCTCGGCGTCGAGCGCATGCGGAAGCATCTTCAGGGTGTCGCCGACTCCATCCATCGGTGGGATCCGGACAACCATCCGGTTTCGTGATGCGCGCGTTTCCGGGAGTGGCGGCCGCGGCGGCGGCCCTCATTCTCGGCGCATGCGGCGGGAGCGGCGACTCCGGCACGACGACGCCCCTGGAGAAGACGTGCGCGCAGGATCCGACGCAAGCCAAGTGCATCACGCCGCCGACGACCACGCTTCGCGGGTTGGCCTCGGCAAAAGGGCGATCGTTCGGCGTCTCGGTAGACGCGGCGTTCTTCGGCGCCAGCCCGGCCGCGTACGACGCGGTCGTCGCGCGCGAGTTCAACCTGATCGTCGCCGGCAACGTCATGAAGTGGAGCTCGATCCACCGCGACTCGCGTTACTCGTACCGGTGGACGAACCCCGACTCGATGGTCGCGTTCGCGCAGGCGAACGGGATGAAGGTGCGCGGCCACACGCTGGTCTGGTATCAGCAGAATCCGGCGTGGCTCACGGGCGCGACGTGGGATCCCGACACGCTCAAGGTCGTGCTCAAGGAGCACATCGACAGCGTGGTCGGCCACTACAAGGGAAAGATCCTCGCCTGGGACGTCGTCAACGAAGCGTTCAACGACGGCACGGGCTCGCTCCGCGTGACCGGCTCGCCGTGGGCAACGACACTCGGCGCTGGCTACATCGACCTCGCGTTTCAAGAGGCGCGCGCGGCCGACCCGGCAGCCCTGCTCTTCTACAACGACTACAACCTGGAGACGCCGGGGCTGAAGCAGGACTCAGTGTTCGCGCGACTCAGCGGCATGAAGTCGCGCGGCGTTCCGATCGACGGCATCGGCTTCCAGGCGCACTTCCAGGTCAATGCCGACGCGACCGGCGTGCCGTCGAAAGAGACGCTCATCGCGACGTTCAACCGCTTCGCCGCGCTTGGCCTCAAGATCCACATCACGGAGCTCGACATCCGCGTCCGCACGCCCGGAGCGACGTCCGCCGAGCTGACAGCGCAGAGCCAGGGGTTCACGAACATCACTGCCGCGTGTCTCGCGGTGGCGGCGTGCGAAGCGATGATCGTGTGGGGGTTGAACGACGGCGAGTCGTGGGTGAACAGCACATTTCCGGGGTACGGCCAGGCGCTGCTATTCGACGATTCGTACGGCAAGAAGGCGACGTACAACGCGGTGACCGCGTCGCTACAGGCGCCCTAGTCGGGGTTTGGCCTCCGGCCACGCTGTTGTTCCGCAAACAATTCAACGCAGATGCCGCAGATCCGTCACTGCGATCCCGCAGATGAGACTGCGTGGCTGCTTTTCCAATAAGCCCCTTTGCGCTTTGCATCTGCGGAATCGCCGTTCAAAGTCTGCGTCATCCGCGTTGAGTTTTTCCCGCCGCCGATCGTAGCTCGCGTCGCTGAGCGTCACTGGATGCCCGACTCCTATTGGATCTTGATACTCTTCTCCAATCGTATGTCCGCCGACGATGCCCCCACTCTCAGCCGAATCGGCTCCGCCTCGACCACCCACTGGTGCTTCGCCGCGTTCCAGTACGCGAGCGACTTCGCGTCGAACCGCATCGTGACCGTCTTCGTCTCGCCCGGCTGGAGCGGGACGCGGGAATAGCCGCGCAAGTCCTGCTTCGGCCGCTCGACCGACGATCCCTCGTGCCGCACGTACAGTTGCACGACCTCGTCCCCCGCCCGCGCGCCGGTATTCGTCACGTCCACGCTCACCGTCACCGATCCGTCCTTCGCGACCGACTCGGTATTCGTGCGCAGGTTCTTATATGAGAACGTGGTGTAGCTCAGACCGAATCCGAACGGATAGAGCGGTGTCCCGTTGAAGAAACGGTAGGTGCGGCCGGCCATCTTGTAGTCGTCGAACGACGGCAGGTCGTTCACGCTCTTGTAGAACGTCACTGGAAGACGGCCGGCCGGATTGTAGCTGCCGAACAACACGTCGGCGATCGCCGTTCCGGACGACTGACCCGGATACCAGGCCTCGATGATCGCCGGCACGTGATCCTGCGCCCAGTTCACGGCGACGGCGCTGCCGCTCATCAGCACGAGGACCGTCGGCTTGCCGAGCGCGACGACCTGTTCCATCAACCGCTCTTGAGGCGCCGGCAGGTCGAGGCTCGTGCGATCGCCGCCACGGAAACCGTCGATCTGCACCGGCATCTCCTCCCCCTCGAGGCGAGCCGTGAGTCCGAGCGCCAACACGACGGCGTCGGCCTGTCGCGCGGCGTCCAACGCCTCCGCGGCGAGCGCTTCGTGCGGAGCCGACCACACGAACTGAAGATCGGCGAGCCCGTACGTTTCCTCCGCCTCGACGCGAACGCGATACGAGCGGTTGCTCTGCAGCGTGAGCGGCGCGCCTTGCGAGAGACGCGGATCGGGGAATTCGCCGTCGTGCGACGGATACACCGACTGCGTGATCAAGCTGTCGTCGAGGTACAGCCGGAACTTCATCGTGCCGACCAACCCCAAGCGATACGTGCCCGTGGCCGGCGGCCGGAACGTACCGGTCCACCGCACCGCGAAGTCGTCGGGATTCATGTTGACGCGAGGCGCCCCATCCTTCCAGTTCGCGTCGATCGTCGCGTCGACGCGCGTGAAATACGGCGTGCCTCCGATCGTGTGCGAATTGAAATACTCGGCGTCCAGTCCTTGGGTGCCGTCGCGCGACGAAAACACCTTCGACGGCACGACGTCGAGGACGGGAAATCCGTCGGCGAGGTCCGACCCAACAGCGTACAGCACGCGGGCTTCGGGCAGCGCCTCGCGAATGCCGCGCAGCGGCGTCACGGCGTCCGACGGCATTCCGTTGTAATTGCCGAGCAGCATCCGCCACTGATCGGCGTTGGGGCCGATCACGGCGACCGTCTTCAACCCCTTCGACAAGGGCAACGTGTTGCCCTGGTTCTTGAGCAGCACGATGGACTGGTCCGCCGCGTTGAGCGCGATGGCGTGGTGCAGCGGCGAATCGAGATCGCCGATCGGAATGCTCGCCCACTGCACCTTCGATTGATCGTCGAACATGCCCAGCTTGAACCGCGCGAGGAACAGCCGGTACACCGACGTGTCGATCTGCGCCTCGCTGATGAGCCCCTGCTTCACCGCGTCCGGCAGGCTCGGCGTGTACGTGCGCGACGAGTTCGCCGAGGTGATCGAGCACTCGAGATCCGTCCCGGTCTTCACCCCGTCGGCCGCGGCTTGAGCCGGGGTGGCGGCGAATTTGTGGCGCCTATGAATGTCGTCGATCGCTCCACAATCGCTCACGACGTAGCCGGGGAACTTCCATTCGCCGCGCAGAATGTCGCGCAGAAGCATGTCGCTCGCGCACGCCGGCTTGCCGTCGATGCTGTTGTACGCGCACATGAGCGAGTACGCGCCGGCGTCCTTGATGCCCATCTCGAAGTGCGGCAGGTAGCTCTCGCGCAGATCGCGCTCGCTCACCACCGCGTCGAACGTGTGGCGTTCGGGCTCGGGACCGCTGTGCACCGCGAAATGCTTCACCGTCGACACGGTCTTGAGGTATTTCGGATCGTTCCCCTGCAATCCGCGGATGAACTGAATGCCCATCGTCCCCGTGAGAAACGGGTCCTCGCCGTACGTTTCCTGGCCGCGGCCCCAGCGCGGGTCGCGAAAGAGGTTGATGTTCGGCGACCAGAACGTGAGGCCTTGATAGCGCTGATGGCTGTCGTGCCGGATGTAGTCGTGGTACTTGGCGCGCGCTTCATCGGAGATGACGGTCGCGACGCGCAGCATGAGGCTGTCGTTCCAGGTCGCCGCCAGTCCGATGGCCTGCGGGAACACCGTCGCGAGCCCCGACCGCGCGACGCCGTGCAGCGCCTCGTTCCACCAGTTGTACTCGGGCACGTTGAGCCGAGAAATCGCCGGCGCGACGTCGTTCATCTGCGCGACTTTTTCCTCGAGCGTCATGCGCGACACCAGGTCTTTGGCGCGCGCTTCGAACGTCAACGATTGGTCGAGGTACGCCGGCGTGGCGCGCTGCGCATGCACGGTGAGCGGCCACACGAACAGCACGGACATTCCGAACGCGCGGAGACTCGAGCCGGGTCGTCTCATGTCGTTGAGAATCGGTAGACGGTCGTGGAAAGGAATTCCTCGCCGGGGCGCAGTACGGTCGTCGGAAACTGCGGCTGGTTCGGCGAGTCGGGAAAATGCTGCGTTTCGAGAGCGATCGCGCCGTAGCGCTGATAGCGATGGCCGCCTTTTCCAGGCCGGCCGCGATCCAAATGGTTGCCGGTGTACACCTGGAGCCCCGGCTCGGTCGTCGAAATCTCCAGCGCGCGTCCGCTCTCCGGATCGCGCAGCCGGGCCGCGAACGCAGGCGCGGGGCCCTGCGCCCTATTCAATGAGTGATTCAGGACGAAGTTGTGATCGTAACCGCCGCCGCCGCCGCCGATCCGCAGCTGTTCGTCGTCGTCGACGATCCGCTCGCCGATTTCGTGGGCCGTCAGAAAATCGAACGCCGATCCGCGCACGCCTCGGAACGCGCCGGTGGGGATCTGATGGTCGTCGACCGGCGTGATGTACGTCGCGTCGATCTCGAGCTCGTGCCCCAGTATGTCGCCTGCGTCGTGGCCCGCGAGGTTGAAGTACGAGTGCTGCGTGAGGTTGACGACGGTCGGCGCATCGGTGACCGCGCTGTACGACACCGTGAGCGCGTTGTCGTCACCCAGCGCGTACGTGACGCGCGCGAGCAACTGGCCGGGATAGCCTTGATCTCCCGCGTCGCTCTCCAGCGCCAGCACCGCGCCGGAAATGCCCGAACGCCGAAAGGGCGCGACCCGCCAGGTCCGGCTCGAGAATCCGCAGGGGCCGCCGTGCAGCTGATTCTCGCCGTTGTTGAGCGGCAACGGGTATTCGACGCCGTCGAGCGAGAAACGTCCGCCGGCAATCCGGTTCGCGAAGCGTCCGACGAGGCAGCCCATGTAGCGACCGTCGTTCGGGTACTCGTCCGCCCTGTCGAAACCCGTCACGACGTCCGCGAAATGGCCGCGGCGATCGGGCACGCGAACCGATGTGATCGTCCCGCCGCGCGCGATGAAATCGATCTCGACGCCGTTTCGGTTCGCCAGCGTGAAACGTTCGGTGTCCGTCGAGCTCACGGAGATGCGTACGCGTACATGCCCAACATCGTGCCGACGAAGCCGCCGGCGTGCTTGGTGCTGAGGATCGTGCCGTCCGCGTCGCGGAGGAGCGGAATCCACTCACCGGCGCGACGACCAAAAGAGAAATCGTATCGGCCGCCGCGTGCGTCGATCTTGAGGAACACGGTGCCGCCCGCCGGCATGCCGAGTGGCGCGCTCGCGAGCACGCTGTCCTTGGCGCGTGCCCCGTCGGACATCTCGACGCGGATGACCGTCGAGTCACCGGAGCGGGCGACGCCGATGAAGTAGTGGTGCGTCTCGTTCTGGAACGCCACCAGCCCCGCCTTGTCGCCCGGCCGCTCGGGGTCGAAGCGCATCGCCGTCGACGCGGTGGCGACGATGTGTTGCTGGCGCCGTCCGACGAACGACGGCTGGCCCGGACCGCTGATGTCGTCGCCGCGCGCTTGGATGGTGAGCCAACCCGGCCTCGACGTGAGATCGTACCACGTCTGCCGAACGGTTCGCATGAACGTCCAATAGTTGGCGAGCGTCGCCCCGGAAAAATCGTCGCGCACGTCGAAGTTGCCGCCGCCCATCGCAATCGACGCGCTGCTCACGGGAAGCTTGGGCCGCGTCAGAGCGTATGGAACCGTCTCCTTGCCCGATAGAATCACCGGCCAGCCGTTCTCCCACCGCACGGGCAACAGGAACGTCTCACGCCCGATGTTGTAGGTGTCGTTCGCGTACGGCCGCGTGCCGAGAAAAACAGCCCACCACTCGCCATTCTGGGTCTCGACCAAATCGGCGTGTCCGGTGGACGTCACCGGAAAGGCTCGCGACGGATCCAGATGGCGCTGCGTGAGAATCGGATTCGCGTCGTAGGCTGTATACGGACCGCGCGGCGACGATGCGCGAAACACGACTTCGGAGTGCTGGTCGGCCGTGCCGCCCTCGGCGCAGATCAGGTAGTACTGCCCCTTCACCTTGAGGATGTGAGGCGCCTCGATCCAGATCGGTTTCTTCGCGATGTCGACGCCGCCGTTCACGATCACCGACCGTGGACCGACCATCTTCTTGTTGGCGACGTCGTACTCCTGGATCCAGATCGCACGGTGCCCTTCATACAACGGCGCCTCGATCGGCGGGCCGTTGTTCGTGATGTACGCCCGTCCGTCGTCGTCGAAGAAGATCGATGGGTCGATCCCGTCGACCTCGCGCAGCCAAATGGGATCGGACCACGGCCCGGCAGGGTTCGTCGCCGTCACGATGAAGTTGCCGCCGCGGTCGATGAGCGTGGTAATCATGTAAAACGTGCCGTCGTGGTAGCGGATCACCGGCGCGAAGATGCCGCGCGAGATCCCGGCGCTATCCACGTGCAGCTGCGACGGCCGATCCAGCACGCTTCCGATCTGGGTCCAATGGACGAGGTCCGTGCTGCGGAAGATCGGCACGCCCGGGAAGTACACGAAGCTCGACGTGACCAGGTAGTACGCGTCGCCCGCGCGCGTGATGCTCGGATCGGGATAGAACCCGGCGAGAATCGGGTTGAAGAACTGGTCCGGGCGGCGCGCGAGTGTCGTGTAAACGCTGTCGTGGCCTTGGTAGTCGAACCAGTCGAAGCGGGCGAGCGGCGGCGTTCGGCGAGCACCGGGCGGCGCAAGCGCGACGTCGCCGTCGGCGCTGCCTTCTCTCCCGCCACCGTCGGTCGACTGTTTCGTCGGCGTCCAGCGGTTGAAGCTCTCCGGCGGGCCGAGGTACGACGGCGGGATCGGCCGCGGCGACACGACGAGCCGTTGCAATACGACGCCCGGGTCGACCATCCAGAACTTGAGCACGTGCCGGCCGGGACGCGTCAGCGTGTGCGACGACACCGGCTCCAGAACGTCGTTGGCGACGGCGCGCTCCCAACCCCGCTGCGACGTGTCCGTCCACGCGCGCACGATCTGCGGCGGCTCGTCGTCGATCGACACCGCGTAGCGAAGCCCGCTCGCCGAATTGGTGAAGTTGAGCGTCGGAGACAAATAGGCGTGCACCTGCACGCTGCCGCTGTCGAACATGAACAAGTCGTATTCGAGACGCGGTGTATTTCCGCCAGGCGTCACGCTTGCCGACGTGACTGGGATCGGTGTGATCGCCGCGCCGGTTTTGCCCAGACTCGGCACGCGCAGCCAATTGAACGGCGTCGGCGCCACTTCACGCGAAAAGTGCTCGGCGTCGATCGCAATGAGGCCACCTGACTCGATGAATCCCGACACGGCGTCGCGGGTCGGTGACGCCGGATTCTCGACCGGCGCTTGCACGACGATGCGAGAATCCTTGGGCCCGGTGATGGTGATCGCGACGCGGTGCGTTCCGACGGGCGCCCTTTTCCAGTCGACGGAGACCGCAAGTCGACGCTCGGTCGTGATCGTCCCTTTCGCCGGTGAGACTTTGACCCACGGCTGCGCGGCGCTGGCCGTGAACGCGAACGGCGTCTTGCCGCGGTCGTACACGTCGACGTGGTACGTCGGCCGAGTGTAGGCATCGAACGGGGCGAGCGAGAGCTCGCGCGCTCCGGGTGCGCCGGCCTGCGCCACGGTCATGCCGCCCGGTTGGCCAACGTTCGACGACGCGCTGTTCTGTTCCACGACGGCGACGCCCATCTCCGCGCGGGCCGGCACGACGATGGAGTCGACGCGCGGCATCGTGTTGCGCGGCGGCTCCTGCCAGTACGTGTAGCCGATGTGCGTCTGGTCCATCATGTGGTTCCACTTGCCGCCGGCGAGTTTCGTGTTGTAGTAGCGCGTGATCTCGGCGTCGTGGTCGAACAGCCGCCGTGCGCTGTCGGCGAGCGTGTTGGTCGCGGCGCGTCCCTCGGCGGCGTACATGCGGTTCCGCGCGACGGTGACGTAGAGCTTGTTCAGATTTCCAGCGGCTTCGATCGGGTGCAGCACGAGCTCGTAGTACGCGTCGTGCTGAGTCGGGGTGAGCTTCGCTTCGACCTTAGTCGCGACGGAGAGCAGCGAATCGTAGGCGGCGACGACGCGCTCGGCCTCGCGATAGTTCCGCAGGCTGTAGGTGAGCGTGTCGAGGAGCTCCGGCTTGCGACGGCCCGCGAAGTCCAGCGTCTTGGTGATGATCTCGCCGATCTCGGTCGAGCGCTCGCTCCCGAACTGCTGCGCGGCCCAGCGACGCGTAAACGCCGGCAGACTGGCCGCCGGAATTCGATTTGGATTCCAGGCGTAGGTGAGAAAAAAAGAGATTGGGAACTCCATCGGCTTGAGGTCGCCGACGTTCACGATCCAGATGCGCCGCGCGCCGTACTCATAGGCGAGGTGCATCTGCTCCCAGACGCGGCCGATCGGGTTCGTGTTGATCCACTTGTAGTTCCGCGGGCCGCCGACGTAATCGAAGTGGTAGTAGATCCCGAAGCCGCCGGAACGAGCCGTGTCCGCGCGCGCGGGAAGACGCCGGATGTTCCCCCAGTTGTCGTCGGAAAAAAGCAGCGTCACGTCGTCGGGGACGCGCATGCCCTTGTCGTAATAGTCCTGCACTTCCTTGTAGAGCGCCCAGTCCTGCGGCGTCTGCGACGCGGGCTTGTCGGTGACCGACGCGATGATGTCGCGCTGATCGTGCACGATTCGCTCGAGGAGATCGATGTTGCTCCCGGTCGTCATCGGCGTGTCGCCGTCGCCGCGCATTCCGACGGTGACGATGCTCTCGCGTTTCCCCATGTTCTTGATGCCGTCGGCCCAGAACGCGCGCAGCGTCGAATCGTTCTTTTCGTAGTTCCACTCGCCCTTGCCGTAGCGCTTCCATTCCTGCTGCGCGCGGAGCATCGGCTCGTGGTGCGACGTTCCCATCACGATGCCGTAGTCGTCGGCGAGCTGCGGATCGACTTTGTCGTCGTCGTTGAACGCGTTTCCCCACATCGCGGGCCACAAGTAGTTGCCTTTGAGCCGCAGGATCAGCTCGAAGACCTTCTCGTAGAACTTGTGGTTGATGCCGCCGAACTTTTCCTTCGCCCATCCGGAGAGCGCGGGCGCTTCGTCGTTGAGGAAAATGCCGCGGTACTTCACCGCGGGCTCGCCGTCGCTGTGCGCGCCAGGGAGCACGTAGAGGCTGGGTTGCCGGCGCACCGGCACGTCCGCCCACCACGTCCACGGCGACACGCCGATCGACGACGATACGTCGTACAGTCCGTAGATCGTACCGCGCTTGTCGCTTCCCGCGATGATCAGCGCGTGATCGACGTCGGCCGTCGGCTTTTCGACGATTTGAATGAGGAATGTCTCCCAACGCCCGGCGACGCGGGAGACGTCGAGTTTGCGATCGCGAACGAGCCCGTCGATGAACGCGTTGTGCCCGAGCGTGCCGGCGACGATCACGGTGCGCGTCTTGGCGGGCATTTCCGAGTCGACGGTGATGGCCGGGGCGCCGCCGCTCACGTGTCCGAGATCGCCGGCGAGATCGCGCGCGGCGCGTTGCACCCCGACGAAGTCGGCTGGGCTGACGACCAGTCGCGTGGCGCGGTGGGCGGCGACGAGCGGAAATCGTCCCGCGCCTTCCGCGGGCGTTACATATGGAAGTGCAGCCCCCTGCGCCTCGATCGCCCGCCCCGCGCATACAACCGCGGCGAGCCAGAGAGATACGGTCACCAGATGTCTTTTGGTACGCCAAACAACCCCGTAACTCATTGTCATCGAACCAGATCCGTCACCATTGAAGGAGGCGCTGGATCGGTGCCGGCGGGATGCGTCGACACATAGATCACCCCCGCGCCATGCCCGATTCCCCATCGCCCAGTCGCTGCTATGCCATCGTAAAACCGCATGTAGACGATGGTGTTCGCCGCGATCTCGCGCAATGTCTCGGTCCCGCCGAGTTTCGTGTTGTCGAGGTAGACCAAGACCTCGCTCGGCGTCCGAAAGCTGTCCGTCCCGCGCGCGTTCAACCAGTTCGACCGCAGAGCCTCCACCGCGTCGTACGCGGTGTTGAAGTGGCTTTCCGCGATCTGCTCTTTAGTCAACGTTCCATGGTCACGAGCCTCTCCCGCCTTGAGACGGGAGGCGCAGCCGCATACGACAACGGCCGCGGCCAGCACCGCGATTCGCGCGATTTGTCGCATCATTGCCTCCGGCCGGGTGGACGCCGGGTGTCGGCCGCCGGTTTGCGGCCGCCTTGATTCAAGCTGTCGTGAGCGCCTTTGATCTGCAAGAATCCGGCGACGCCTGTCGGTCAGCGCGTCGCATCACCCCTGACGTTGCCGACCATCATTCGCACGGGAATCCCCCCGTTCCGCGTCGCGAAGCATTCGCGCAGCTCGAGGCCGACCTGACCCGCGAGATGTTTGTCGGCGAGAAGTAAACCGACCGTCCACCCCTCGAGCTTCGCGCGCGCGACGTTGCCGAGCTGGGCGTAGAGATTCCAAACCCGGTCTCGCTCGCCCACCCGAACGCCGTATGGCGGATTGGAGACCAGCCATCCGCGACCGCTCGGCGCTTCGAGCGCTGAAATCGCCGCGACGTTGAATGCGATGTCGTTCTCGACCCCCGCGCGCGCGGCGTTCGCCCGCGCGGCGTCGATCGCTCCGCGGTCGCGATCTGCCGCGATGATCGGCCCGGGAGCATTCGCAAGTTCGCCCGCGTGCGCGCCGTCGACGAGCTTGGCCCAGGCGGCCGCGTCGAAGTCCGGCCACCCTTGAAACGCGAATTCACGATCTCCTCCGGGGGCCATTCGCCGAGCGATGCGCGCCGCCTCGATCGCGATCGTTCCGGAGCCGCACATCGGATCGACGAGCGGTGCGTCGCCCGCCCAATCGGCGGCCAAGAGCATCGCCGCGGCGATCGTTTCGCGCAGCGGAGCCTTCGCCAACTGCTGCCGATATCCGCGGCGGTGCAACAGTTCCCCCGACGTGTCGGCGCTCACCGTGCACACGTCGTGAAAGAGTCGCACGACGAACAGCTGCGCGTTTCCGCCGGGCGATTCGGAGTCTTCCTCTTCTCCCTCCGCGGATTTCTTCGCTTCGAATTTCACTCCGGGAACGCGTCGCGCGACCGCGTCGGCGAGTCTTTGCGCGACCGCCGCGCTGTGGTAGAGCTTCGACTTCCGGCACGTGACGCGAAATCGAACCGTCGAGCCGGACGTCAGGAATCGCTCCCACGCCACACGGCGCGCCGCCAGCTCGAGCTCGAAAAAAGCGCTCGCCTTGAACTCGGCGACTCGCACGAGCACCCGGCTCGCCGTGCGCAGCCAGAGGTTTGCGCGCGCGACGGATTCCATCGATCCGCGCCACCCAATCCCGCCCTCGAAAATCTTTGGGCGCACACCCAAAGCCGCGGCCTCACCCGCGCAGATCGCTTCGAGACCGGGAGCGGTGACCGCGAACGCATCGACGTGGTTACGCTGGTGTACTAGCATCACGACCCAACTTACCGCATGAGAACTTCATTCGTCGTCTTTGCCGTCGCCGCCATCACGGCGGGCGCGTGCACCCATAGCTCCTCCGGCCCGGCCGCGCCGTCCCGGCCCGTCGATTCGTTCGGCACGTTGAACGGCGCGCACATCGAGCTCACCGCCGAAGGCGGAATCGCTGCGTTGTCTACGAGCTGGCGGGCCAACCACGACGACCGCTCGTTCGTCTACGCGCGTCGCCACGTCTGCGGCACGAGCTGCCCCGCGCCGATGGACTCGGCCTCGGGCGCGTTCACGCCGGCCGCCGCGGATTCGTTGTTCAGCGTCGTTTGGAGCCTGGCGCCGATGAATCTGCACGACGACTACGGCACGACCCACAATGCGGCGGACATGTTCCAGTACACGCTCCGCATCACCTTCGACGGCGCCACGAAAACGGTTCGCGCCGACGACGGGACCATGCCCGACGCGATGCGGCAGATCGTCGTCATCCTCGGCGCCACCATCGACTCGGCGAGGGCGCACGGCAAGACCTGACGCCGGGAGCGCACCGCGGCGGGTTTGAATTATCATTGGTCGTCTCTCAGACGACCGAATGCGCGCGTTTCAATTCCTGTCCGACCTCTACAACTACAACACGCTGCGCGAGTGGATGACGGCGGCGATCGTCGCCGTCGTCGTGTTCGTCGTGGGCATCGCGCTTCGCGAGCTGCTCGTCAAGCGCGTCGGCGCGCTCGCCGAGCGCACCACGAACCACGTCGACGACATGGTCGTCGAGCTGATCGCGAAGACGCGGGCGTGGGTGATCGCCGTCTTCGCGTTGATGTCGGGCATCGCGCAGCTGACGCTGCCGCCGCGCATCGAGTTGATCGTCGGCCCGTTCAGCAAGCTCGTTTTCCTCTGGCAGACGGCGCTCTGGGGCGCCGCGGCCGTCGGGTTCTGGGTCAAGTACTACTCCATGAACCGCACGGCGAGCAACGACCGCGCGAGCGTCACGATGATCACGGCGATCGGCGTCGCCGCGAAGGTCATGCTCTGGACGCTCGTCGTGCTCGGCGCGCTGGAGTGGGCGTTCGGCCTGCACGTCACGACGCTCATCACGGGGCTGGGGATCGGCGGCATCGCGATCGCGCTCGCCGTGCAGAACATCCTCGGCGACGTGCTCGCGTCGCTCTCGATCGTCTTCGACAAACCGTTCGACGTGGGCGACACGATCGGCGTGGGGGACGTCACGGGCACCGTCGAGCACATCGGACTCAAGACCACGCGTGTTCGCAGCGTCTCGGGCGAGCAGGTAGTCATCGGGAACGCGGATCTGCTCAAGAGCCGGCTGCACAACTTCAAGCGGATGTATCAGCGCCGAGTCGTGTTCCGCCTCGAGATGGCGTTCGATACCCCGCCAGACGCGCTGCAGCGGCTGCCGGCGATCGTCGAGGAGATCATCACCGCGCAATCGCCGGTGAAATTCGACCGCTGTCACATCGCCGGCTTTGGGGACGCGTCGGTCCGCGTCGAAGCCGTCTACTACGTGCTGGACCCGGACTACAAGCGCTACATGGACATCCAGCAGGCGATCAACCTCGAGGTCCTCCGCCGCTTCGCGACCGAGAAGGTGCAGTTCGCGCTGCCGACGCGCACTGTGATCCACCAGGGACCGATGGCGACGAAGCTCGCGGTGACGAGCGCGTCGCCGCGAGAGCCGAGCGACGATATTTGACCGTCGCTCGCGACGATCAGTCGACGATCAGCCCTGCGTCCGTGACCTCAGGGTAGCTGCGCTCGACGCGCGTGATCTCGTCCGACTGCCCGGGCGACAGCACTTCGTCCGGATCGAGGCACCAAATGCCGTCGAGCAGGCCTTGGCGGCGCAGCACTTCGTGAATTCCGGGAATGCAGCCGGCGAAGCCGTTGGCCGAGTCGAAAACGGCGGCATTGGCGTCGGTGAGCGCGGCGCCGTGTGAGAGAAGCGTCGGCCCGAACTCGCCGGAGGCGCGCGCGTCCTTGATCGCCGCGAGGAGCGCCACGGCGCCGCGCGTCCATACCGCCCACTGTCCGAGCAGGCCGCCGTCGATCCATCGCAGCACGGTCGTCCCGCCGACGCCGATCGGAAACGGCGTGAGGAGATCGGCGACGATGTTGTCGTCGTTGCCCGTGTACAGCGCGATGTCGTCCCGGCCGGCCTCGACGACAGCTCGCACCACATCGATCGTCTGATACCGGTTGAACGGCGCGATCTTGATCGCCCACACGTTCGGGATTTCGGCGAATTCACGCCAGAATCGATACGACAGGACGCGGCCGCCGACCGCGGGCTGCAGATAGAAACCGAAGAGCGGAATGATCTCGGCGATCGTGCGGCAATGTGCGAGCAACTCGTCGTCGCTCGCCGCGCCGAGCCCACCGAGGCTGAGCAGGCCGGCGTCGTAGCCGACCGCCGCCGCCAGCTCGGCTTCGCCGGCCGCTTGCGCCGTCGGACCACAAACGCCGGCGATCATCGCGAAGATCCGCCCGTGTTCGACCTTGGCGCGGGCTTCGTCCATCGCCAGCTCGAGGACCGGGTGGAGGAGACCGACACCCGAGTCGCGGATCGCGAACTGCGTGGTGTGCACGCCCACCGCGACGCCGCCCGCGCCGGCATCGATGTAATAACGCGTGAGACCTCGCTGGCGCGTTTCGTCGAGCGCGCGCGATTCGGTGAGCGCGAGCGGATGCGCGGGGATCACCTGGCCGAGCCGCAGATGTTCGCGAACGCTCCGCGCCGGCGCGCCGGCGGCGGCGGGGCTCACGGCGCTCTTAGAACTTGCCATCGCGAGTCTCGAATTTGGTCGGTTTGCCGAGTAACGGCCCGCCGTTTTCGACCCAGTCGGCGACCCAGCCGCGAAGCTCTTCGAGCGGCACCGACATTGGCGCGAACGACGAGCGAAGCTTGCTCGTGTTGCTCAGCAGCGCGTCGGGCCGCTCCGTGCCGGTGAAGCGCGGCGCTTTCTTGAAACGTTCGCCGAACCACGTCGCCAGCTCTCGAACCGAAAGCGTCTCACTGCCGGTGAGGTTCACGACGAACGGCGGCGAGCTGGTGAGCGGCAGCGATTCGATGGCCACTCGGTTGGCGTCGCCCTGCCAAATGACGTTCACGTAACCCATGTCCACCGAGATCGGTTCCGAGCGAAATACCTTGAGCGCGATGTCGACGAGCACGCCGTAGCGCAAATCGATCGCGTAGTTGAGGCGCAGGATCGCCATGCGCGTCCCGTTCGCGCGCGACGCCATCTCGAACAGGCGCTCTCGCCCGAGGCACGACGCCGCGTACTCGCCGACCGGCGCGAGCACGTCGGTCTCGTGCGATCCGCCGGATTCAACCGGCGTGAGCGCATACACGTTGCCCGTCGAGAACGCGACGATGCGCGACTCGCGATACCGATCGGCGCAGTACGCCGGCACGAGGGTGTTCATTCCCCATGTCAGCTCCGGGCTGCCCGTCGTCCCGAATTTCTGTCCCGCCATGAAGATCACGTTCGGCGCATCGGGAAGCTTCGTCACCGCATGGCGGTCGAGAAGATCCGCCGAAACCGTCTCGATACCGGCGTCGTCGAGTTGCCGCCTCGCTGCGGCCGACGACCAGCGCGACACGGCCATCACGCGGCGCGAGTCGCGCGCGGCGCGGCGAGCCATGCGGGCGAGCGACGGACCCATCTTCCCACCCGCGCCGAGCACGATGACGTCGCCCGGGCAGGCGGCAAGCGCCGCCTCGGTCTCAGGTCGCGGTGACGACAGTGCGTCGTCGAGCTCGGCTTCGGTCATGTGGTTACGCGGCGCCTCGTTCCGCCGACGCGCGCTCAGCGTGTCGCTTGATGCGCGCGACCATCGCGTTGAGGCCCACCTCTCGCCCCGAGAGCCCGATCCCTTCCATCACGTGGTGCACGAAATCGTTCGGAATGGCCAAGGTCGTGGCCGGTGGCTGCTCGTTGATCGCGGAAAAGAGAATGGCAAGAAACGCGGCCACCGTTGGCGATTGCTTGACGTCGAGCTCGGCGTAGAAGTGAAGCTTGCCGTCGTGGAATTCCGGGTAGAGCTCCACCGCGGTCTGGCACTCCGGTACCGCGAACTGCGCCCGATCCAAATCCCTGAACCGCTGCGGGACGGGCTCGAGCTTCTTGGAGTAGTAGACCAGGGTCTGCATCTTTTCTTCCCGGCTCATCGCGCGGAAGCGCGACAGCACGCGCTCGATGCTGGGCGGCACGCGCTGCGCTGACGCGGGAAGAGGCCGAGGAGGAACGTCGCTCATCGCTCGGATTCAATGGCCGGCGTTGAACGGCGTCAAGGCGCGTCGGAGGTCAGTCGGCGCGATTCAACAGCCGCATACACGATAGAGGAACCTGAGATGCCGACACGGGATGCGAAGGCGCGTTGGGAAGGTGGGCTCAAGGGCGGCACGGGAACGTTCAGCACGGCCACCGGTCTGAGCGCCGATTACTCGTTTAGCTCTCGGTTCGAGTCCGGCGCGGGCTCGAACCCCGAAGAAATGCTCGCCGCGGCCGAAGCGGCCTGCTACAGCATGGCGTTCAGCGGCGCGCTCGAGCGGAACGGAACGCCCGCAACGAGGGTCGAGACCTCGGCCAAGTGCACCGTCGAGCGGGTGAACGACGCATTCACGATCACGCGGATCGAGCTCGAGGTGAACGGCGTCGTGCCATCGATCGACGACGCGACCTTTCAGAAGATTGCCGCAACGGCGCGCGACACCTGCCCCGTTTCGCGCGCCCTCAAGGGCAACGTCGACATCCAGCTCAAGGCCACGCTCGCGTCGTGACCATGGGGGATCGGGGAATCGCTTGCCATGCGCCGCGTTGTGCCGCAGCGTTACGCGAGCCTCACTCACACACCTACCGCTGAACCCATGTCTACCACTGCCGAACGCAGCGTCACCTACTACAAGTGGGACGAGATCCCCCGCGAGAACGTGTCGCCCCTCCTCGACCGGAAGCTGATCACCGGCGACAAGATGATGCTCGCCCACGTCTATCTGAAAAAAGGCTGCATCGTCCCTAAGCACACGCACGAGAACGAACAGCTCACCTACATCCTCGAGGGCGCGCTTCGCTTCTGGATCGGCGAAGACGAGTCACAGACCCTCGTGGTGAGCGCGGGGCAAGTGCTGCACATCCCGTCGATGGTGCCGCACAAAGCCGAGGCGCTCGAAGACACGCTCGACGTGGACATCTTCGATCCGCCGCGCCAGGACTGGCTCAACAAGACGGACGCGTACCTCCGGAAATAGCGCGCCGCCTCAAACATGGACCTCGGGCTCAAGAACAAGGCCGCGCTCGTCGTCGCGGCGAGCAAGGGATTGGGTCGCGCCGTCGCCGAGGAGCTCGCGGCCGAAGGCGCGAACCTCATGATCTGTGCGCGCAACCGCGAGGCGCTGGAATCCGCGCGCGACGAGATCGCCAAGTCGACCGGCGCCGACGTGCGTGCGGTCGCCGCCGACGTGTCGCAGGCGGACGGGATTACCGCCGTCACGAGCGCGGCGCTGAGCGCGTTCGGACGGGTGGACATCGTCGTCACGAATGCCGGCGGTCCTCCAGCCGGCATCTTCGAGATGCACGACTGGGCGACGTGGCAGCGCGCCGTCGATCTCACGCTGCGCAGCGCCGTCGAAGTCACGCGCGTCGTGCTCCCCGGAATGCGTCAGCGGCGTTGGGGACGCGTCATCCACATCACGTCCATCGCGGCCAAGCAGCCGGTCGACAATCTGATGTTGTCGAACAGCATCCGCGCCGCGGTCACCGGATTTTCACGGACCCTCGCCAACGAGGTGGCCGCCGACGGCGTGACGGTGAACACGCTCATTCCAGGCTACACTCGCACGGAACGCGTCGAAGAGCTGGCCGTCGCGAACGCGACGAAAGAGAGCACCACGCCGGCCGCCGTCATGGCGCGCTTCGAGCGCGAGATTCCGATGCACCGACTCGCCGAGCCTCGCGAGTTTGCCGCCCTCGCCGCCTTCATCGCGTCGGAACGCGCGAGCTATATCACGGGCCAGTCGATCGCGGTCGACGGTGGGTGGATTCGAGCGTTGATGTAGGGGGGACGGTGGACCGGTGGACCGGTCACTGCTTAATAGCGCTGTCGGATCTCCCGGTCAACCGAAGTATCTCGCCGTCCACCCGGATTCCGCCGGCTGCTCGAAGCGCGTGCGCCAGGCCGATGCCGCGCTCACGCCGGTGTCGAACACCGGTGTGGTCTTCGGGACATCGCCGCGCTTTACTTGCTCCACGAACTGATCGCGCGACGTCGTCGCGATCCCGTTCGCCGTTCGATAAAAGACGCGGCCGCCGCCGACGAGGCGAGAGTCCACGCTCCGCTCGAGCTGCTGCAACGCGCGAAACAGCCCGTCGATCGAGCATCCCGACGCATTCTCGGCGTTCACGTCCACGCCGATCGCGAGAAACCGGTGATCGCGCCAATCGCGCGCACACACCAGCGGCACGCCATGGGCTTTCCAGGCAGCGAGAAAATGGTCGACCGCGCCGAGCACCGCCGCCTCGGCGTCGCCGGTCAGCTCGCGGTCGCTGGCAAAAACCCAGAGGCGAGCGGAATCCGGCAGCGTTTCAAATGGAACGATTGGCATCGTCTTGAAAGATAGGCGGGGTTGCACGGCGGCCGTCTTGCCTGGAACTCTTGGTTCGTCGCGCCCGGTGAGCCGCTACCAAGCGATCCGGGGCCAGCCAAGCCAATCGACGGTCATTCGGCGCACGGACCAAGGCGATCTGCGAGCAACGATCAGACGTTGGGCACCGGCGTGCCCATCGGGGGCGTCATTATGCGGCGCCGCACCACGACGATCGTGATGTTGTCGCTGCCACCGCGCTCGAGCGCCAGGTCGAGGAGTGATTTGCAGACGTCCTCTGACGCCGAATTCTTGCTGATCTCTTTCGCGATCTCGTCGTCGGACACGTGTTTGGTGAGGCCGTCACTGCAGAAGAGAAGCACGGAACCGAACCGATCGATCCGCACGCGTGTGACTTCGGGAATCGCCTCCTCCGCCTCGCCGCCGACGGCGCGCGACAGCACGTGTCGATACGGCGACGAGGCAAGGCGCTCGCGCGGCATCACGCCCTGATCGACCAATTCCTGCGCGACTGTCTGATCGCGCGTCACCTGTGTGATCTTGCCGTCCCAGTAGTAGTACGCGCGGCTGTCGCCCAACTGCACCACGTAGAGCCACGGCCAAATCACGATGCCGAGCGTGAGAGTGGTCGCCATCGGCTTCGGGCCGCCGCGCTGCTTGGCCTCGGTGCGCACGGCCTGGTGCGCTTCCATCACGGCGACGCGCAGCGATTCGAGGAAGACGTCTTCTTCCAACGAGCCGGTGTCGTGATACGACTGGAGGCTCGACGAGACGTACCGCATGATCGTCTCGGTCGTGATCCGCGAAGCGTCCCCGCCGTCGGCGTTGCCGCCGACGCCGTCGGCGACCAACATGATCGTCGCTCGCCACTCGCCGCGCAGTGGGAGCAGATCCACATTCGGCAGGCTGGTCGCGTGGACGATCACTTCCGGATGGACGGTGCACGCGAGAAAGTGGTCCTCGTTCTCCGCGCGCTTCTTGCCAGGGTGGGTCAGCCCGAAGAGGTCGATTTCGTCGTTCCGAACGCGCTGACTCCGATTCACGTTCGTGGTGAACATCTCGGCGACTTTCATCGAGCTTCTCGGTTCCGTTCCCACGTTCTCTCCCTCGTAACGAGCAAGAGGCGCTCCGTCCGTGCCTAGCATGTCTCCGGCGAGCGCCACGGGCAAGATCCGAGCATCGCGAAGGTTTCGGCAACGAAATCCCTTGCTGGCGCGTTGGCCCCGAGCTAGGGATTAGTCTCGCGCTCCTCACGATACCTTCGCCACCTCCGCACACCTCATGTCCACGACAACGTACGATCGGCGCGCGTTCATGGCCTATTTCGGCTCGATCGGGCTTGGAAGCACGCTCTTGCCCGGAGTGCTCTGGGCGCAGGCGGCCCAGCAGCAAGGCGCCGCCATCACGGCCGAGCAGATCGCGGCCGCCGAGGAAGTGGCGGGGCTCAAATTCTCGGACGCGGAGCGCACGGCGATGGCGAACGGATTGAGCCGCGCGCGCGACTCCATCGGCCAACTGCACAAGGAACCGCTCGACATGAGCATGTTCCCGACGATCGTCTTCGACCCGCTGCCGGTGGGCAAGGAGCTTCCCAAGAAGACCAAGGAACCCGCCGTGCGCGCCAAGGTGCCGGTGATGGCGCGGCCGGGAAGCCTCGACGAGCTCGCGTACCAGCCGGTGACGCAACTGTCGGAGCTCGTGAAGACGCGCAAGGTGAAGCCGTCGGAGCTCACCGACATGTACCTGTCGCGGCTCAAGCGCTACGACCCGCAGCTCCACTTCGTGATCAACCTGACCGAGGAGCGCGCGCGCAAGCAGGCGGCCGACCTCGATTCAGAGATTGCTCATGGCCACTATCGCGGCCCGCTGCACGGCATCCCGTGGGGCGCAAAAGATCTGCTCGCCGTGCGCGACTACCCAACGACGTGGGGCGCGGGCTTGTATCAGGATCAGAAGTTCGACTATGACGCGACGGTGGTGAAGCGCCTCGACGACGCCGGCGCCGTGCTCGTCGCGAAGCTCACGCTCGGCTCGCTGGCGCAGGGAGACCGCTGGTGGAAAGAGCGCACGCGCAACCCGTGGAACCCCGAAACCGGATCGAGCGGCTCGTCGGCGGGACCGGCTTCAGCGACCGCGGCGGGCTGCGTCGGCTTCAGCATCGGGTCGGAAACGAACGGCTCGATCACCTCGCCGTCGCGTACGTGCGGCGTCGCCGGATTTCGTCCGTCGTTCGGCCGCGTGCCGCGCAGCGGCGCGATGGCGCTCTCGTGGACGACCGACAAGCTCGGCCCAATCTGCCGGTCGGCCGAGGATTGCGCGCTGGTCTTCGAGGCGATCCAGGGCCCCGACGGCATGGATCGCTCGATCAAGGCGTATCCGTTCAACTGGAACGCGAACAAGAAGCTCTCGTCGCTCAAGATCGCGTACGTCAAAGCGGACTTCGAGCGCACGGTGAATGGCCAAACCACGGCAATTCCAGAGGCGTCGAACTTCCTCGAAGTAATGCGGTCACTGGGCGCCAAACCAGAACCGATAGATGCGCCGACGCCGAATTACGGCTACCTCGATTCGATCATCCTGGACGCGGAATGCGGCGCCGCTTTCCAGGTCGACACGCTAAATGGCCGGATCAAGGAGCTGGAGTCGTACAGCAGTTGGCCGAACACGTTCCGCACGGCGGCCTTCATGCCGGCGGTGGACTACGTGAATGCCAACCGCGTCCGCATGCGCGCCATGGAGCAGATGTGGGACCTGTTCTCGAAGTATGACGTTCTCCTTACTCCGCGTGAGAACACCTCGGTCACGAACATCACCGGAACGCCCTCGATCGTCGTGCCCACCGGATTCGCCATCCCGCAATTCGGGCGTGGGGGCGGCGGGGGCGGCGGGGGGGGCGGCGGCGGTCGAGGTGGCCGGGGTGGTGGCGCGGCGCCGGGTGGGGGGCGCGGCGACTCCGCGGCTGCGCCCGCAGGACCCCCGCCACCGACGATTCCGCTGCCCACGGGCATGTACATCATGGGCCCCATCTTTCAGGACGAAAAGAATCTGCTCGTCGCCCACGCGTTCCAGCAGGCCACGGACTTCCACACGAAGCGTCCGCCGCAGTTCGCCTGAGAGTTTTACAAGAACGCTACAGGCTGGGAAAACACTTTCTCGCGACCGGGTGTCTAATTGGTCGGCGGCGGGGATGAAACCGCCGCCGACCGTTTTCTGTAGTAGTGCTGAGACGCCGTCGCGCTCCCTGATCTCCCGTCGATGACAGCCTCGTCCGCCCGCACGGCCTCCAAGCGCAATCCGTTCGCCACGCGAACGCCCGCCGTCCCGCAGGACTCCATCGCGCAGACCGGCGAGTACACGATTTTTGGGCTCGCGCGCTCCGTGGACGAATCGGTGATGCGCGGGCGGCGCATCAGCTTCACGCTGATTCTCTTTGGCGTCGCCACGATCATCGCCGTCCTCTACTCCGCGGAGCGATTCGCCTACAGCCGATTCGTCGGTGAAGCGATCTCGCTGCGGAACCTTCTGCCGGCCGAGCTGATTTTCACGTATGCGTGGGCTCTGCTCACGCCGCCGGTGATGATGATCGCCAAGCGATTCCCGGTGTGGGGACACTCGCCGCGCCTTCGCAATTGGGGCGTGCAGGTGGGCGCGCTCGCGGCGTTCGTCGTGACGCACGCGGCGCTTTGCTCACTGGTGATGGCCGCGATCGCGCCCGGAACGACGCTGCGGCAGTTCCCGGCGCTGTTCGGGAATACCGTACTCTCGTGGACGGTCGTCGATTCGATCGTCTTCTGCGCGCTCGTGACGGTGCACCACGCGGTCGTCTATTACCGCGTCTCGAAGGACCGCGCGTTGCGCGCGTCGCAGCTCGAGGCGCGTCTCGCGCAGACGCAGCTCCACATGCTGCGCATGCAGCTCCAACCGCACTTCCTCTTCAACACGTTGCACTCGATCTCGGCCCTCATGCACAAAGACGTGCGGCGCGCCGACTCGATGGTCGCGGCGCTGAGCGATCTGCTGCGCATGTCGCTCCAGAACATCGGCGCGCAGGAAGTGCCGCTCCAATCGGAGCTCGACTTCCTTCAGCGGTACGTCGAGATCATGAGCCTGCGCTTCGGCGACCGGCTGCGCGTCTCGATCGACGTCGACCCGGAGACGCGCGACGCGCGCGTGCCCAACCTCTTCCTGCAGCCGCTCGTCGAGAATTCCTTCCGGCACGGCTTCAGCGACCTCGGGCAAGGCGCGATCGCGATCTCGGTGCGCCGCGAGGGCGACATGCTCTGTTGCGACGTCCAGGACGATGGCCGCGGACTGCGCGCCGGCCACAAGGAAGGACTCGGCCTCGCGAGCACGCGCCAGCGACTCGCGCATCTGTACGGCGACCGGCACACGTTCTCACTCCGCGGCGCACCCGGACAGGGTGTCCACGTCACGATGGCGATTCCGTTTCAACCTTCAGAACCTGACCTCACGGCGGCAGACTGATGACTCCTCCCCCCTCCCTCCCGACCGACGGCACCACGAAAATCCGAGCACTCATCGTCGACGATGAAGAGCTGGCGCGCGACCGCGTCGCGTCGTTGCTCGCCGAGCAGCCCGACGTCGAAGTCGTCGGCACTTGCGCCGACGGCGCGAGCGCCGTCGAGATGATCGAGCGCGAACAGCCTGACCTCGTGTTCCTCGACGTGCAAATGCCCGGCATGGACGGCTTCGACGTCGTCGAGAATCTCGACCGCGACCACGTGCCGGCGATCGTTTTCGTGACCGCGCACGACGCGCACGCCATTCGCGCGTTCGAGATCCACGCGCTCGACTTCCTCCTCAAGCCGTTCGACCAGGCGCGCTTCGAGAAGGCGCTCGAGCGGGCGCGCGAGCACCTCGCGCACGACAAGTCGTCGTCAATCGACTCGCGCCTCGTGTCGCTCCTCGAGGAGCTGCGCGACGAACGCAAATACCCGGAGCGTCTCATCGTGAAGTCCAGCGGTCGCGTGTTCTTCGTCCGCGCCGAGGACATCGATTGGGTCGAAGCCGCGGGCAACTACGTGAAGATTCACACCAAGAACGAAGGCCACCTGCTTCGCGAGAGCATGAAGAACATGGAGGCAAAGCTCGACCCCAAGACCTTCGTGCGCATCCATCGCTCGGCGATCGTGAACATCGACCGCATCAAGGAGCTGGAGCCGTGGTTCCACGGCGAATACGTCGTGATCCTGCGCGACGGAACGCGGCTCACGGCGAGCCGCGTATTCAGCGACCGGTTGAGCGCCGCGATCGCCTGATCGTATCGTTCAGGCGGCGGCCGGATGGGGGTGGGGGCGCGGGCGCACGACCGACTCGAGCGCCTCCCGTAAATCGGGCAGGGCGAACTCGAACCCGTCCGCGAGCAGTTGACGAGGGAGCGCGCGCTGGCTGGCCAGCGCCGCTCCCTTTGCCATTGGTCCGTACAACAGCTCGAGGGCCAGCCGCGGCACCGGAAAGATCGCGGGACGATGCAGCACGGACGCCAGCACCCGCGTGAACTCGGCGTTGTCCACCGGCGTGGGCGCTGTCAGGTCGAATGGACCTTCAGCGCCGTCGTGCTCGAGGAGAAAGCGCAGCGCGCGAACCATGTCCGAGATGGCGATCCAACTCATCCAGTGACGTCCGTTCCCGAGGTGGCCGCCAACGCCGAGACGGAACGGGGTGAGCATTTTCGCCAACGCCCCGCCGCGCCGATCGAGCACGATGCCGGTGCGGCTGATCGCGACGCGAATGCCCGCGTCGCGCGCCGGCAACGTGGCCGCTTCCCAGTCCTTGCACACTGACGCGAGGAAATCGTCGCCGGCGCGGCTCGTCTCGTCGAGGATTTCGTCGCCGCGCTCGCCGTAGTAGCCGACCGCGGAGCCGCTCACGAGCACGCGCGGCCGAGGCGTGAGCGACGCCATGGCCGTGGCGACGAGCGTCGTACCGCGCACACGGCTTTCGCGGATGCGACGCATCGACTCGCGCGTCCAACGCTGCGCGATGTTTTCGCCGGCGAGGTTGACGACGGCGTCGATGCCGGAGAGCGCCTTGGCGTCGATCTCGTCTCGCCCCGGATTCCACGCGACTTCGTCACGCGCGCGCGTCGGGCGCCGAACGAGGCGTCGAATCGAATGGCCGTCCGCGACGAGCGCGCGAACGAGCGCCGATCCGATCATGCCGCTGGAGCCGGTGACGGCGATGAGCAAGTGAGTTCTCAGGTCGCGGAGTCGCTAGTCACAGAATAACAGCGACGGGTCCTGAGTTGTGTTCCCCTAAGGGGAAGTTGCCGCGGGCGTGACCGGTCTAGTCTGCTGCGTTCAGCCGCTGATCTTCGACCGGTGCATCGCCCGCGGCGACCGAAACCGCCTCCGCGGACGCGTCTTCGGATTCTTCCGACACGCGCATTTCCTGGATCGCGCGATCGACGAGTCGGAGCGCCGCGTCCGACTCGTAGAGGAGCTCGTCACGCCGTGCCGACGAGCTCATGTCACGCCGCCGCGCCGACGCCGGCGAGGACGCGCTCGATCTTTTCCTTGAGCGCCGGTGGCGTGAAGGGCTTGTGGATGTAGCTAGTCACGCCGGCGTCGACCGCGGCCACGATTTCATCGCGCGCACCGCGCGTCGTGACCATCAGAATCGGCACCGACTTTCCAACCGGGTGGGCGCGCACCGCGCGGGTGAAGTCCGGGCCGCTCATCTCGGGCATGTTCCAGTCGGTGATGATGAGGCCGACGCCGGCCGACAGATGGCTCAACGCGATGAGACCGTCGGCCGCTTCGATCGTATCGGCGAAGCCGATGCGTCTGAGCGCGTTGACGACCATGCGCCGCATGGTCGGAGAGTCGTCGACAACCAGGACCTTCATGCCCGCTGACCTCTGATCTCGCGTGAAGCGAGGATCAGAGATCCCCGCTGGCGAGCAGCCGACGCGCAATCACCTCGGCTACTTCGCGCGTGTTGTACGTCCCACTGCGCAAACGATCCTTCACCGCTTCCAAGTCGGTTCCCTCGAGCACCGCCGACGAAGCGTCGGCGACCCGCTCAGTCACATCGACGTCGGCGAGATCGGCGACCATGTTGCGTCGCGCCGTCGCCGGTTTCCGCCCTTTCTTGTTCCGAGGGTCCGCCGCGACCGGAGCAGGCGCGTGAAGGTCCTCGGACAACGTGCCTTCGGAAGTGGGCGCCTGGGTGTTCGGATCGATCTGCACAGCTTTGAGCCTCCGACCTGAGTATCGACGAGAGAAGTGCGCGGTTGAGGGGGTGGCCACAATAAAAGGGGCCGACCCGGGGCAACACGACGTTCCAGACTTACGCTTTCAGTACCGGATCAGGTCGATTGCGCGCCTGGCTGTTCACGCTGAGCAGCTCGCCGGCAACGTAGCCGTACAGGCTGGCCAGGCGCGGTGCGACGTCTCCACCCCGCTTGAAGTCCAGATTCCGGATCGCTTGCAGGACCATGCTCGACGCATCCACCAGGCAGTTGTACGGCTCAGCAGCGTCGTCGTGTGTGGCAAGGTGCGAATCGCTCATGCCTCTGGTATCGGGCGGGCGTTCTGACGGCTTAGCGAGCCCCTTGTGCTGTAAACAGTTGAGCCTCTCCCCCTCCCAGAGCGTTGCAGTTTGCACTTTGCGAGGACCGTTTGACCGGCGGGTGGACGGGTGGACGGGTGGACAGCTGGAAGGTCGGCGTCTGAGGTCGCGGTCTCGCGCTGCAGCCACATCCTGTCCACCAGTCCACCAGGTTCGCCGGTCCATCGGGGTTACAGCCGGAAGACGCAGAGCGTCTTGGAGGAGTATCGGCGTATCAGCGCCGATAGTTGAGCGCGCCCCTCAAATCGCACCATGGCGACGATTCTCTGCCTCGACGACGAACCGGCAATCGGCCTGATCCTCCAGGATACGCTGGAGCGTGCCGGCCATCGCGCCGTGGCGGCTCACAACGTCCCGCAGGCCCTCCAGGCGTTGGCGGGAAACGGCGGCTCGATCGATCTGATCATCTCCGACTACCGCATGCCGGGCCTCACCGGCCTCGAGTTTCTGGCGTTGCTGCGGCAGGAAGGGCACGACACGCCACTCATCATGCTGACCGGCTACGGCAGCATCGAGCACGCGGTGTCGGCCATCAAAGCGGGTGCGATCGACTACATCACCAAGCCCGTTCGCCCCGAACAGCTCGAGCTCGCGGTGAATCAGGCGTTGGAGGTCGTTCGGCTTCGGCGGGAGAACGAGCGTCTTCGCCGCGAGGTGACCGAGTTCCGCAACGAGCGGCAGATCATCGGAAACAGTGCGCCGATTCGCCGGGTGCTTCAGACCGTGTCGACCGCTGCTCCCACGCGCGCGACCGTATTGCTCGAGGGCGAGTCCGGCACCGGCAAGGAGCTGTTCGCGCGCGCGATCCACGCCCAGAGCGATCGACGCGACGGTCCGTTCATCCAGCTCAACTGCGCTGCGCTCCCCGAGGGACTCGTCGAGAGCGCGCTGTTCGGCCACGAGAAGGGCGCGTTCACCGGAGCGATTCGCCGAGTCGAGGGGGCATTCGAGCGGGCGCACGGCGGGACGCTGCTGCTCGACGAGATCTCGGAAATGCGCCTGGACCTTCAGGCCAAGCTGCTCCGCGTCCTGCAGGAACAGGAGTTCGAGCGCGTCGGCGGGTCGACGGCGATCAAGGTCGACGTCCGCATCGTCGCGACGACGAACCGGGATTTGGCGGCGTTCGCCGCCGCCGGGAATTTTCGCCAGGATCTGTACTATAGGTTGGGCGTGATCCCCGTCCGCTTGCCCCCGCTTCGCGAACGGAAGGAAGACATTCCGCTCCTGTCGTACCGATTCGCGGCGCACTATGGGCAGGAGATCGGCAAGGAGATCAAGGGGATCTCTCCCGATGCAGCCGAACTGTTGCAGCAATACGATTGGCCGGGTAATGTCCGCGAGTTGCAGCACGCGGTGGAGCGGGCGGTGATTCTCAGCACCGAGTCGGTGATCCCGCTGCACGCGTTCGACGGGCAGCGATTCGGTTTGAGCGGCGCGTGGAGCGGACCGACGCCGGCAAGGATCTCCAACGGCCTGGTTCACTCGAACGGCAACGGATCATCGGCGGCAGCGCCGGCGATTCCGGACGGTGCCGTCGTGATCACGTCGCTCAACGTAAATCGTGCCGAGGCGAAGCTCATCGAACGCGCGCTGGAAGTGGCGAACGGCAACCGGACTCGCGCGGCGGATTTGCTCGGCATCAGCGTGAGGACGCTGCGCAACAAGTTGAATGGGACGAAGGCGGACAGCGACGGAGGGAGTTAGGGCATGACGAATCGCGCGGTTTTCACATCGGTGCTTTCGATCGGGGTGTTGGCGGCGACAGGCTGCCACACCCCGTCTTCGGTTTCAGCGACGCCAAGCAGCGGCTTGTCAGCGTCGACGGCGCAGCTGTCCAACGCGTCGTGGCCGGCGCCGGCCCCCGGCAAGACGTACACGCTGATGCCAACGCCCAAGACCGTCGCCTGGGGATGGTATGACGCCGCCGGCGAGCCGGTATTGCGCGTCGCATCCGGTGACGAGGTCATTCTGCGTGCGCTTTCCACGTGCGCTCCCGCCTCGCTCATCCGCGCCGGACTCGACTCGAACCGCGTCGAGCAGCAAGCAAAGGACATCTACGCGGCGCGTTCGACGATGAAGACGGGTCCCGGCGGACACATTCTCACCGGCCCGATCTACGTCGAGGGCGCGGATTCCGGCGACGTGCTCGAGGTGCGTTTCAAGTCCATCCGGCCGGCGATCAACTACGCTTGCAACTCCTTCGGCCCGCGGAGCGGTTTCCTGCCGGAGGATTTTCCGGGTGAATCGCACTCGAAGATCATCGAGCTCGACACGGTGAAGATGCTCGGTCACTTCGGTCCGGGAATCGTGATTCCGCTGCATCCGTTCTTCGGCAGCGTCGGCGTCGCACCGCCGGCGTCGATGGGGAAGGTGAACAGTGCCCCGCCCGGCATACATGCCGGGAACCTCGACAACAAGGAGTTGGTCGAGGGCACGACGCTCTACATCCCGGTGTGGACCAAGGGCGCGCTGCTCGAGGTCGGCGACGGACACGCCGGCCAGGGGAACGGCGAGGTGGACATCACGGCGATGGAGACGTCACTCATTTCTCGCATGCAGCTCGTCGTGCGCAAGGACATGCACCTTTCGTGGCCGCGCGCCGAAACGCCGACGCACTACATCGCGATGGGCACGGACTCCGCGCTCGTGAAGGCGACCAAGACCGCGGTCCGCCAGGCAATCGAGCTTCTCGTGGACGTGAAGCACCTATCCCGGGCGGACGCCTACCAGCTGGTGAGCGTGTCCAGCGACGTCGACATCACCCAATTGGTGGACGGCACGGTCGGCGTACACGTGATGATCCCGAAGGCGATCTTCACCAACATGCGCTAATTCGTTTCAGCGTTCCGCTTCCGCGGGCGCACTTCAGTTTTTCGCGGCTGAGGTTCTCATCGGGCGGGGCGACAAAGTCGCTCCGCCCGATTCATTTAACCCCCGCTTCCGCGCGTTCCCGATCGGCGGGTGGATCATTTCCGCCGACCTCACCGGCAAATCCTGCCGTTCAAACGTTTTTTGCCGGGTCTGGCACTTCGCTCAAGTCGCGAGACCACCCTGCCTGCCAATGTGGTAAATCTTTTGGCACAAGCAATTTAGCTTCTCCAGGCTCTCTGGCGTTTTGCACTGAAGCAAGTGGAGCGAACTGGTCCACGGCGTGCCAATGATGAGACGCGCATCACGTTTGGCCGCACGCTGTTCCCACCCGTTGGACCGCCCTCCCCCCCCGCTGGACTGCTACCCCGACCGCCAACCTGCCGGGAGTCGAACAACATGGAATCGCGTCTCACGTGGAAGGCCTACGCCGCCGGCGATCTGGCCGCCCGCGATGCTCTTCTGATAGAGAATCTCAGTCTCGTGCATCACGTCGCGCGTCAGCTCGAGCGCAAGCTGAGCAACGAGCTCGATCACGACGAGCTGGTGAGCGCAGGAACGCTCGGCCTCATGGCCGCGATGAACGCGTTCGACCCGGAACGCGGCCTCGCGTTCAGCACATTCGCCGTCCCGCGCATCCGCGGCGCGATCCTCGACGAGCTTCGCCGACAGGACCACGTGCCGCGTTCCGTGCGCCGCAAGACACGCGACATCCAGGCCGCCAGCTCCGCCGTCGCCGCGCGGGTGGGCCGAGCGCCGGAAGATTCCGAAGTCGCGCAGGCACTCGGCGTCGACGTTCAGACTTTGTGGAAGTGGGAATCCGACGTCGAAGGCGCTATCCGCGTCCCGATCGACCGCCCTGCCAACGAGCGCGGCGAAACGCAGTCCTCGCTGCTCGACCTACTGCACACCGATCCGTCGGACGCCGTCGACGAACAGCTCGGGAAAGAGCAGGAAGTCGCGATCCTTCGCGAAGCGATCATGCGGCTCAAAGAGCAGGAGCGCACGGTGCTCGCGTTGTACTACTTCGAGGAGCTCAAGCTCCACGAGATCGCGGAAATCCTCGGGCTCACCGAGTCGCGAGTCTCGCAGGTCAGATCGAAGGCGCTGGCGAGACTCCGCGAGCAAGTGGGGATGTCGCTGGCATCCTAGGTCACCGGTCACCGGCTACACCACGTTGTATTCGCCGACGACGCCGCCCGTCGAGAAGCGCGCGATGCGCAGTGGATCGATGTCGATCGTCGTCGCGCGGCCGTCGAGAATCTCTTCGGCCATGAGCATTCCGGCCGCGGGACCGTGCATCAGTCCGTGGCCGCTGAAACCCGCGCACACGAAGAGTCCTTCCACGTCGGGCAACGCGCCAAGAATCGGTTGGTCGTCGGGCGTGACCTCGTAGAGACCCGCCCACTCGGCGGCGATCTCGGCGTCGGCGAGCAGCGGCATCCGTTCGATCGCGCGCTGAAAGTGCTCCAGCCGCCAGCTCTCGTCCACGCGAGTGTCGAAGCCCGGCGGTTCGGCGCGATTCGACATCCCCGTGAGAATGCCGTCTCCTTCGCGATGGAAATAGAGAGCGCGCGCAAAATCGATCACGAACGGGAAATCGGCGCGCAGCGCCGGAATCGCGTTCGTGACGGCGATCTGTCGTCGAATGGGCTGAATCGGCAGATCCACGCCGGCGAGCGCGCCGACGTCCGCCGACCACGGGCCGGCGGCGATCACCACGCACGGCGTCTCGATCGTGTCTCGCGGCGTCCGGACGCTGTGAACCCGATCGTTCGAAACGTCGATCGCCGTGACGGGAGCGATCGTCTCGAGCGTCGCGCCCAGTCGGCGCGCCTGGCTCAGGTATCCCTGGAGAAGTCCGTGCGGGTCGACAAGACCGTCCGCCGGACACCACGAACCGCCGATGATTCCGTCGAGATCGATCTCAGGCGCCAGCCCGGCGATCTCGCCGCGATCCACGAGACAGCTCGGCACACCGAGCCGGTTCTGAAGCGCGACGTTCGCGCGGAACTGCGCGAGATCCGCTTCGTTGTCGAGCAGGAACAGGTACCCGCAGCGGCGCAGGCCGACCGCTTGGTCCATGTCGGCGGAAAAGCGCTCCATGGTCGCGATGCTCGCCTTCGACAGCTCGACGTTGACCGCGGTCGCGAACTGGTGCCGCACGCCGCCCGCGTTGAGGCCCGTCGAGCCGAGGCCGAACATCTCGGCGCGCTCCACGACGACGACGTTCGTGCACCCGCGTCGGGCGAGATGGTAGGCGATGCTCGCGCCCATGATGCCGCCGCCGATGATTACGACGTCCGCCGTGCGTTTTGATGAGGGCATGGAACGAAAAGTTACGCGAGTTGCGTCGACCCGACGCCCGGCAACTTCCTCCACGTCGGCAAGGAATTCCCGCCGAGGAATCCGCCGCCGCAACACGCGCGAAATGGTAACATGTTGATGAGAAACGTCATATCGAGGCGGCCGACTCCGATACTGAACGGCATCTCGATTGCTTTTGAAAGACCCGCTGTTTCCCCCCGCCCAGCCATGTCGACGGCCGTCGCGTCCTCCCCCTCCCCGTCCCTCTCCTCGCCAATCGATTCGCTCGCCGAAGCGCTCCTTTTGGAGCGCCGGCTGCTCGACGCGTTGAGCATCGTCGTCCGCCGCCAACGCACCGCCGTGGCCACCGACGACCTCGACGCCGTCGGCGACTGCGTGTTCGCGACGCACCGCATGCTGGTCACGCTTCGCGAGGCGCGTTCGCACCGTCGCACGATCGGCGCGCTGATCGGACTCCCCGGAGGCGTGGGCTCGGACGGCGGGACCGATTCGCTCGAGCGCGCGCTCGGCGCCCGGATGACGCCGGCCATTCGCGCCGCGCGCGACGAGCTGCATGCCGCGGCGCGGGCGCTCGCGCGCGAGGTGGCCGCCTCGCGAAATCGCGTCGCCTCAAGCTGAGCGCTGGTCCGCGGACCGGCGCATCTTGAGCGTCGGAACGCGGAGCTCCACGCAGCCTTCCCGCCGCTCGAGGCTTCCACCCAACGACGTCGACAGCCGCTCGGCGTACGGTTCGTGTGCCGGTGTCGGGATTTCGCTGACAGGCGGCGTGGTCACGCGAAACTCGATTCGCACCCATCGATCGTCGGACTCGATCGTCGCGTGGACCGCGGCGCGGTTTTGTTTGGCGAGCCGCTTTGCGTCGGCGAGAATCAATACGAGCACGCGAACGAGCGCCCATCGCTCTGCCCGCACGGGCTCGACGAAACGCGCCGGGGCGATCGTGAATGGCGTGTCTCGCAGATCGTGAAGAAACGCGTGCACGACGAGCACGTCGGCGAGGACATCGTCGATGATGAGAGGCTCCTCACCGACACCGACAGCTCGAGGGAGCAGTCTCACGACCCGGGAACAGTCCTCGAGGCGTGTCAATTCGGTGGCGAGGCTGGAGAACGCCGGATCGTTCGGCGGAAGGTCGCCGAGTCGCGTCAGTTCGAGCAGCGCCGACAATGACCCGATTCGGTTGTTTAGTGCGTGATGAATACCGTGGCACACGTGATCCACGAGCGTGAGCCATTCGTCGGCTCCAGCCCCGAGGCCGTCCAGCACGGTTGCTGTGGGCTGTGGGGCGACCCTCAGCGCTGAATTGGGATCCTGCGGGAGGGGGTGTGCGCTCGCATGCGTCATTTTGGGCTCTTCGAAACGGGAAACCGGGGAGGAGCGCGAGCACGTGCGACGTTGGGAGCGCGCGGAAAGCTAATGCGGAGATTGAACTTTGGGCCCTGATCGCGGTCGTGGGAACGTGAGAACGGTGAAGTTGGTTGATTGGACTACCGGGGCCGGCGATACTCCTTCCCGACCCCTCCGAACCCTGGTCCGGAAAGCCATTGATGGTGCTCGAACTGTTGCTCATCGGCGGCGCGATCGCCTCGACAGCGGCCCCCGTCCCTGCCCCGAGGGTGACCGACTCGTCGACCGCGGCCTTTGCGGTCGCACAGCCGGCGCCGGCGGATACGGGGCTGCTGCGCTTTCTGCGAATCCCGATCGATACGCCGACCCCGAGGACCCGGCCGCGCGCCATTCAGCTGAGCGACTGGTACTCGCGGCGGCTCACGATCCACCGGTACGTCGCGTATTCGACGATTCCGGTTTTCGCCGTGCAGTGGATCGCGGGGAACCAGCTGCTCAAGGAGAGCCGGGCAGCGCCGGAGTGGGCAAAGTTCACGCATCGAGCAGGCGCGACAGCGCTCGCGGGGATGTTCACCGTAAATACGGTGACCGGCGTTTGGAACTGGTGGGACACACGCGCGGTGCCGCAACACCGGGCACTACGCACCATACATGCGTTCACGATGATCGCCTGTGATGCCGCGTTCTCATATACGGGAGCGAAACTGTCGAACGACGCGGAGACGAGTCAGTCGGCGCGGACTCTGCATCACAGGGTGGCGCTAATCTCCATGGGTGTCACTGCGCTGTCAGGAACAGCAATGAAGATTTGGAACAAATAATCCGTCCGACATGATCGTCCCAGAATTCATCGTTCATTTGTTCAAGCCGTGGAACCATTTCTACAGTCACTCGAAGATGGCCGAGACGGTCGTGCAGTCCCTGCACATCGGCGGCGTCTTGATGGCGGGTGGACTGGCCATCGCGGCCGACCGGGGGACGTTGCGCGCTTTGCGCACGCCGGCTCCGGACCGCGCGTTTCCGATGCGCGAGCTCGCCGCCGTGCACCGGTGGGTGCTGACGGGCCTCACGATCGTGGTGATCAGCGGGCTCGGCATGCTCGCGGCCGACATCGAGACCTTCTTCGGATCGTGGATTTATTGGACCAAGATGGCCCTGGTCGTCGTATTACTGGTGAACGGGCTCGTGATCGTGCGCACCGAGGCGGAACTTCGAGCCAACCCGCACGAGGACTCACCGCATTGGGCTCGTTTGCGGCTTCGCGCGGTCACGAGCATCGCGCTGTGGTTCGTCATCACCGTGCTCGGTGTATCACTCGTCAACCTGTCTTGAGTCAGTAGCTGATGTCTTCACGTACGAACGATCATGGCATGGACGGCAGCGGGGCATCCGAGGATCCATGCGCCCGGTGCGCGGCCATTCCGCGCCGCGACTTCTTGCGCGAGGCGGGACTGTTCGCGGCCGGAGTGTTGGTCGCTCTCGGTGCGGCGCCGTCGCGCGCATTCGCGACCCCCATCGAGTTCATCTCGGCGACACGCGACGGGCGTGAGGACAAGACGTATCCCATCCCGGCACAGGATGGCGTACAGATCGACAAGGACGCCGAGGTGATGCTGACGCGGTGGCAGAACAAGGTCTATGCGTTCGCGCTGGCCTGCCCGCACCAGAACACCGCGCTCCACTGGCAGGACAAGGATCAGCAGTTCGAGTGCCCCAAGCATCACTCGCGCTTCGACATGCAGGGCGTCTACATCAAGGACAGCGGGCGCGCGACACGAGGGCTCGATCGGCTGGCCATTCGGAAAGACGGGAACAACGTCGTCGTCAACGTGGACAAGCTCTTTCAGGAAGACGACGACGAGGCAAACTGGAAAACGGCGTTCGTCGCTCTCGCCTGACCGCGCGAACGTGAACCGGACCTGACATGCCGTGCAGCGACTGTTTCAATCGACGTGAATTCCTCGCGCGGAGCGCGCTCGCCGCGGCCGCGCTGGTCGCCGCGGAGGGATGCGGCGACGGGCAGATCGGTCCTCCGTCGCACGGCGGAGCCGGCGGCAATCCGAACGCCCCGGTCGGCGGTCCGGTTACGATCACTGTCTCGCAGTTTCCAGGATTGGCCACCGTCGGCGCGATCGTCGACATCGGCCACGAGCGCGCGGTCGTGCGGCAGAGCGCGACGACGTTTCTCGGCCTTTCCCGAATCTGCACCCACGAACAGTGCGACGCGGACGTCGTGAATAACATCTTCAACTGTCCGTGCCACGGATCACTCTTCTCGGCGAGCGGCGCTGTGATTCGCGGGCCCGCGACCGAGCCGCTCTTCCAACTCGCCACGACGTTCGATCAAGCCGCGGGCACGCTAACCGTCGAATGACCTCGTAACGTTTTCGACGTTTGAACCCGCCGGGATTTCGCTGTAAGTTGGCGAATGCTTCTCGGCGTCGCGGGGATGGTCGGCACTGGAAAGACAACGCTTTCTCGCGCGCTGGCGTCGCGGTTCGGTTTGCAGATGGCCCTCGAGAGCGTCGACGCGGACAACCCGTGGCTCGAGAGCTTCTACGCCGGCGAAGAGGAGATGCACACGTACGCGATGCATCTCCAGCTCCACTTCCTCGCGACGCGTTTCGCGTCCATGCGACGCATGCGCGGCCTCGGCGGCAGTTGGGTGCTCGACCGCACGTGGTACGAGGATGCCGAGATCTTCGCGCGCGGCCTGTTCGAGCAGGGCTACATGACGTCCGACGAGTGGACGCTGTATCGCCGCCTGTACGGCGAGCTGCTGCACTCACCCGCGGCGCGTCCGCCTCGGCTCCTGATCTATCTCTACGGGCCGCTCGACGTGATCGCCGAGCGCATCGCGACGCGCGGGCGACCGAGCGAAAAGGAAGTCGCGGCGGAATATTGGCGATCGCTGCACGAGCGGTACGAGCGGTGGATCGCGCACTTCCGCCATTGTCCCGTGCTCGCCATCGACGTGCGCGACTACGACCTCGTTGCCGACGGTTCGGCGGTGGACGAGATCTCGGCGCGCGTGCGGCAACAGCTCGAGGGCGAGCTGCCGCAGACGGAGCTGTGGCCGGCGGTGTCGCGCCGCGTCGCATTCGCGTGAGGCGTCGAGCGTTCGATGGGACTCCTGTCGAAGATTCTTCTCTTTCCCATCTCGGGTCCCGTCGCCGGGATCAAGTGGTCGCTCGGTAAAGTCCAGACGGTCGTCGAAGAAGAACTCACCGACGACGCGCCTGTGAAGCAGGAGTTGATGGAGCTTCAGCTCCGTCTCGAGTTGGGGGACATCGACGACGCCGAGTACGTGCGGCGCGAGTCCGAGTTGATGGCGCGACTGCGCGAAGTTCGTCACTGGCGCGAACACTTCGGCAAGGGAACGAGCGGCGGCCCGGTGCGCGTCGCGCGCCACGACACCGACGACCGAACGGAGTGAGCGCGCTCGACCCGCTGCTCGACCGACTTCCACGCATCGTCCTCGTCGCCGGCAAAGGCGGTGTCGGCAAGACGACCTTCGCGGTAGGGCTCGGCGCCGCGTTCGCGCGCCGCGGCGAAAAGACGCTCGTCGTTTCGACGGATCCGGCCGCCGCACTGGGTGACGTGATCGGCGCGCCGGTTGGCGACGTCGCGCGAAGCGTTCGCGGAGCGCCGCGCCTGCAGGCGCGTCAACTCGACTCGACCGAACTGCGTCGTGAATTCCTCGCGCGATGGCGCGCGGTGATCGCGGAGATCGTCGACCGCGGCACGTACCTCGCCCGCGCCGAGGTGGATGGATTGGTGGACGCCGCGCTCCCCGGCGCCGACGAGATTTTCGCGCTGCTGGCCCTCGCCGATCTGATCGTGAACCAAGACGGCCCGGCGAGGATCGTCGTCGATACGGCGCCGACGGGACACACACTTCGCCTGCTCGCGCTGCCCGACACGTTCCGCGCGCTGCTCGACGTCCTTGACACGATGCAGGACAAGCATCGCTTCGTCGTGAGCGCGCTCACACACCGGTACAAGCGCGACGCGGCCGACGCGTTCATCGACGAAATGCGGTCGCGCGTCGACGCGCTGAAGCGAGCGCTCGCCGACCACGGCTCCGTCGCGGCTGTCGTGATCACACGGGCCGAGCCGGTCGTCGCGCTCGAGACTGAACGCTACGTCGACGCGCTTCGAGCGCTGGGCGTCGGCGTCGCCGCCCTTGTCGTGAACGCCGCGGCGGCGGATGGCGATCCGCTCGGCGGCTTTCGCTCGATCGACACCACGATTCCCCGGTGGGTTGTTCCGCGTCGTGCGACGCCGCCACGGGGCGTCGCCGACGTAAGCGCGACGATCGCGCAGTCGGCGACCACTGCGCCGCGGCGACCCGCGCGGCGACGGGCCGCGAAAGCGTCGCCGCGGCCGGCACGCGGCCTGGAGCTAGCGAGTCTCGTCCGGCCGCTGACGATCGTCGGCGGCAAGGGCGGCGTCGGAAAATCGACGGTGTCGTGCGCGCTGGCGATCGCCGCCGCCGATGCCGAGGGCGGGCCCGTGCTGCTCGTGTCCACCGATCCGGCGCCGTCCATCGCCGACGCGCTCGGCGATTCCGATCAGTTGCGGTGGCGCGAGGAGCGGCGCGTAACCGGCGTGAAAGGTCTCTCCGCGCGACAGCTTGACGCATCAGCGGCATTCGCGGCATCGCGAGACCGCTATCAGTCGCAGATCGATTCGATGTTCGGCGCCGTGGTCGCGCGCGGCGCGGACGCGGCGCGCGACCGCGCGGTGATGCGCGATTTGCTCGCGCTCGCTCCGCCGGGGGTGGACGAGCTGTTCGCGCTCTCGCTTCTCGGCGACGAGCTCGCGGCCGGGCGGTTCACGCGCATCGTCGTCGATCCCGCGCCGACCGGACATTTGCTCCGCTTGCTCGAGATGCCGGCGACCGCGCTCGATTGGAGCCACCGCCTGATGCGGTTGATGCTCGAGTATCGCGACGTCGTCGGTCTCGGCGACGCGGCGGCCGAGCTTCTCGAATTCTCCAAGCGAACGCGTGCGCTCGACGCCCTGCTCCGCGATCCGGCGCGCGCGGGAGTGATGCTCGTCACGCTCGACGAGCCCGTGGTCCGTGCACAGACGCGCCGTCTTGCCCGGTCGGTGCGGCAACGCGACTGTGACGTGATCGCACTGGTTTGGAATCGAAGCAGGCGCGCGGTCGACCCTCTTCCTCAGTTCGTGGCCGCGCGCCAAGTTTGCGCCGCAGAGACACGCCCGCCGCCGGTCGGCGTCGCGGCGCTGCGAAGATGGTCGCGCTCATGGCGCGAGGTACGCTCCACGGGTTGAGTGTTCTCGAATGCCCTCCACATCCGTCTGCTACGTTTACGGCGTCGTCCCATCGGCGATCGACCTCGCGTCGGCTCCGGCGGGTGTCGATGACGCGCGCGTCGCGCTCGAACGGTGCGACGGCGTAGCGGCGTTGATGTCGGCGGTGGACGGCGACGTCTACGCGCCGGCGGCGCTGGAGCAGAGCACGGCCGACGTGGAGTGGATGAGCCCGCGTGCCGTCGCGCACGACCGCGTCCTGACCTGGGCGAGCGACCGCGGTTCAGGCGCCGTCGTGCCGATGCCGATGTTCTCGCTCTTCACGGGCGCCGACGCCGTCCAGCGAATGTTGCGCGAGCGATCGTCGCAGTTGGGGGACACACTGCGGCGCGTCGCGCTAGGACGGGAGTACGCGCTGCGAGTGTATCGGGTCGACGCGGAGTTGATGGACGCGATGACCGGGTTCAGCCCGCATCTGGGCGAGCTCGCGAGCAAGGCGGCGGCCGCGACGCCGGGGCAGCGGTATCTGCTCGAGCGGAAGCTCGCCGACGCGAAGCGCGAAGAAATGCGCGGCGTCACGATGGAGATCGCCGACGCGATCGTCGGCGCGCTCGCCGTTCACGCCGTCGACACGGTGAAATCGCCGATTCCGCGCGTCACCGACGCGGCGGGCCGCGGGCCGATGGTTCTCAACGCCGCGTTTCTCGTCGCACCCGACCGCTTGAACGCGTTTCAACAGACACTCACGTCGCTCGTCGAGCAGCATGGGGCGCGCGGCTTTCGCTTCGACTTCACCGGACCCTGGCCGCCTTATCACTTCGCCGGCGCCGGTGTCAACACATGACGACCGATGATGATGAAATCGACAACCGTCAACTGGCTCTCGGCGATTTGCTCAACCACGTGCTGGACAAGGGTCTCGTGATCGGCGGGACGGTCACGATCTCGGTCGCGGACATCGACCTCCTCCTGGTCGATCTTCGCGTGCTCCTTACGTCGGTCGAGACGATCACGCGCCGCGGCATCGAGCGCAGCGGCCCCGCTCTCACGCCTCTCGCCAACCCGCGATGAAGACGCACCTCTATTGTGTCCTCCCGCAGGACGATCGGATCGAGATGCCGACCGGATTGAGCGGCGTCGCCGGCGCGCGCGTCCGAGCGATTCCCGTCGACGGCGTCGTCGCGTGGGTGAGCGACGTCGAACGCGACGTACCCGTGTCGGTGGAAGGCGTGCGTGCCCACGACGCGGTTGTCGAGGCGGCGCTCGAGATGGGATCGACGCCGGTCCCGGCGCGCTTCGGGCAGCGTTTCGCGGACGACGCGGCCTGCCGGGATGCGCTTTCTAGCCGGGCCGCGTCGGTCGAGCGGCTCGTCACGACCGTGCAGGGTCTCGTCGAAATGACCCTCGTGCTCACTCCATCGACGCGCCGGATGCTGCGGGATCTGCAGCCGGTGCTTCCGGAGATGTTCGATCTCGATTCTTCGGGGACCGGCCGGCGTTACCTCGAGGCGCTACGGGCGCGCGAGGACGCTACCGGCGCGGTTCGGTCCGCTTTGGACCACCTCGGGGCGCAACTGGATGCCGCGACCAGCGATTGGGTCGTGCGCTCCGCCGTCCACGATCAGGTGACCCGCCTCCCGCTCCGGACGATCTCGCATCTCATCGCGCGCGAATCGATCCCTCAGTACCGGCGGGCGCTCGGCGAGGTAAGGCCGGACGGCGAGTTCCGGTTTCTCCTGATCGGGCCGCGCGCGCCCTACAGTTTCTGCTCCCTCACGGGGGAACCCGTCGGGACGCACGGCATGAAACTGGCGGACTGAGCATGACCAAATCGGAGTCGGCGCCCGGCTCTCCGAGCGGAGAGGCGGCGATGGCCGGTGGGCAGCTCGAGGCCGAATTGACCGCGGTGGCTCGAGCGCTTCCTGAGCGAATAAACGCCGACCCCGAGCGAGTTGAGCAAGGGCTTGCGCGACTTGTCTTGACCGTGATAGAACTGCTGCGCGAGGTGCTCGAGCACCAGGCTGTTCGACGGATGGACGGCGGGACGCTGAGCGAGGAGCAGGTGGAGCAGCTCGGATTGGCGCTGCTCAAGCTGAATCACCGGATGGACGAGCTGAAAGGCATCTTCGGGCTGACGGATGAGGATCTGAACATCGATCTCGGTCCGTTGGGCCGGCTGCGGTAACCGCAGTACGAACACTCACTTCACGGCTACTGCATGCCAGAGCTCGTCAGCCCCTCGAGAACGCACGGCTTGGTCGACATCCTCGACCGCGTCCTCGACAAGGGACTCGTCATCGCGGGCGACATCAAGATCAATCTCGCGAACGTCGAGCTGCTGACGATTCAGGTTCGCCTGCTCGTCTGCTCGATCGACAAAGCAGAACAGATCGGCTTGAACTGGTGGCGGACCGACCCGCGCCTGACGACTTCCGTCGGCGTGGCCGCGACGACACCTGCGGTAGAGGCTCGACTGGCGCGAATCGAGGAACAGCTCACACGCCTCGCACAGTCGTCCGGCGTGAGCAGCGGCTCGTCGAGCGTGCGGTCGAAGCCGCCGAGACGGTCATAGACATGATCAGCACCCTGAGCAGTCCGGCGCTTTAGCAACGAGGAAAAGGATAACATGGCCGTCGAACGCACCCCGAGCGGCAGTTCACTCATCGATGTCCTCGATCGCGTGTTGGACAAAGGCATTGTCATCGATGCCTGGGTGCGAGTTTCGCTGGTTGGAATCGATCTTGTTACGGTCGAGGCTCGCGTCGTCGTGGCTTCGATCGATACGTACCTGAAATACTCGGAAGCGGTTGGAATAACGACGCCGGTGTCGAGACCGCGAGAGATCGCCGCCGGCGACGAGTTGGAGCGGGTGCAGCGTGAAAACGCCGAGCTCCGCCGCCAACTCGAGGAACGGAAGGCCAAATAGCTCGCCGGAGAAGGTCCTAAGATGGCTGTGCTCGGAGACCGCGAACTCGCCGGTCTCCTCTCTTCGATCGCCGAGGCGCCGGATTATCCGACGGCGACCTCGCATTTGCTCGCCCAGCTCGCGGAGATCACCGCGGCGCGGCGAGCGGTGATGCTCAAGGTCGACCCAGCACAGCACAGCCTGGTTGCCATCGCGAGTAACGGCTTCGATTCTCCGCCGCCGCCGTTCAGCGTGTCGCTCGGCGATCTTTCGAGCCCGCTCGTCATCAGCGCGCTCAGTCTGCTTCCCATTCGCGGCTTGTCCGAGTTGGGGCCGCGGGCGTTCGACGCGATGACGCCGTGGGTCGGCGTCCCGATGTCACAACCGCTGCAGCGCGGCGCGCTCGAGGTGATGAGACAGGAGCGCGCGGCGGAGCTGATCTCGTCGCGATCGATGACGATGCTCTCGCCGTTCGATCATCGCGTCGCGACTTCCCCGGCTGGCGTCATCCTGCTGGCCGGCGACATCGACGCGTCAGCCGCCGATTCGGCCATCCAGCTGATCGCCTTGGCAAGCCCCATCGTCGCGCGCCTCGCGGCGCTGCACGAGGCGAATGAGTTGACCAACCGGCTCTCGCAGCATCGCGAGCGGCTGACGCTCGTCGTCGATTCGCTTCCCGATCCGGTCGTCATCACGAACGCGTCGAACGACATCATCGTCCAGAACCATCGGGCCGAGCGCCTACTCCAGGCGCGCGACGACGACTCCGTCGGACGGCGGCGCGCGGTGGAGTTGAACAACCTTCTGCTCACGGCCTTCCTCTCGAAGGCGGCCATGAGCGGCGGCGTGCAGCACGGCCCGCGAGAGCTGAACCTCGTCGACCCGGACGAGGGCAACGATCTGCTCTTCGAAGTCCTCGCCCACCCGCTCGGCGAACGATCCGGTCAAGAGGATTCCGTTCTCTCCGTGCTCCGCGACGTCACCGACCTGCGACGTGCGGCGAACGAGTTGGAACGGCAAGTACAACGCGTTCGCCAGGGTGAGATCAGTGCGCGCGGTGAGCGCGACCGCCTGAACCTCGTCCTCGAAAACGTCGCTGATCCGATTCTCGTCACCGACGAGCGGTCGAACATCATTCTGATGAACGATCAGGCCGAGGTGCTGTTCCAGGAAAGCGAGTCGGAGCCTCGCACGCGCCGCGAGTTGGCAAACGTGCGTGGGAACGACACGAAGTTCACGTCGTTCATCTCCGAATTCGCGATGCTCGACGACGACTCGCGCCGCGAGCGGATGACGCTCGTCTATCCGCGTTCGGGAACGAACCTGCCGGTCGAGGTCGTGTCGGGTAAGGTCAAGAACGAGCGCGGCGAGCCGATCGCCGTCGTCTCGGTGCTGCACGACCTGACGAAGCAGGTCGAGAACGAGCGCCTCTACGACGCGTTGAAAAAGCTCAATAGTGAGCTGGAACGGCGCATCCGCGACGCGACCGCCGACCTCGCCGAGCAGAACGCGCGGCTCCAGTGGCAATCGCAGGAAGTCGAGCGCGCCAACAAACTCAAGTCGGAATTCCTCGCCAGTATGTCGCACGAGTTGCGCACGCCGATCAACGCGCTCATCGGCTATACCGCGCTTCTGCTCGACGGCGTGCTGGGCGATGTGAACGGTCGCCAGCGCGACGCCCTCATGCGCGGGCGCGCCGCGGCCGAACATCTGCTCGCGCTCATCAACGACATCCTCGACCTCGCCAAGATCGAAGCCGGCAAGATGCCGCTCCGTCTCGAAGAGGTGTCGTTGCGCGAGGTCACGCTCGAGGTGACGCAGCAGGTCGAGCCGATGGTGCGGAAGAAACAACTGCAGTTCACGATCGACATCGCGCCGGACTGCCCTCCGATCTACTCCGACCGCACCAAGATCAAGCAAATTCTTCTGAATCTCCTGTCGAACGCGGTGAAGTTCACCAATCGCGGACGCGTCACGGTCGAGGCCCACCGCGCGGTGGATGGGGTGCGCGTCGACGTGGTCGACACGGGCATCGGGATTCGCGCATCGGACCTCCAGGCCATCTGGGAAGACTTCCGCCAGGTCGACCAATCGCGGACCCGCGAATTCGGGGGGACGGGACTCGGTCTCAGCATCACCCGAAAGCTCCTCGACCGACTCGGTGGGTCGGTGGACGTCAGGAGCACGTACGGCGAGGGGAGCACTTTCTCCGTTTACCTTCCCCTCCGGCTGCCGGCCGCGGCGTCAGAGTATTCCGTGATAGAGGTGTCGGGGTAAAGAGGCACCGGGGAGGAGGCGGCGTGGGGAGACCTGGAACGGGCACGGCGGCAGAGTGCGGTGGCTAGAACTCCTCGTCGCACCACCCCTCGCGCGTTCCAGGTCTCCGCACCCCGCGCCGCACCCGTTCCAGGTCCCCGCACTCCGCGCCGCACTCCTTCCCGCGAACCGCCTCGTAACACTGGGGTACTTGATTCCGTCCATAGTGTGAACCTGCTCTGGAGATAGTGCCCATGTTCGGCTCGACAACCCTGGCGCGCGGGTCCGCAATGCGCTGGACCGCCGTTGGCCTGGCGCTCGCGTTCAGCGCGGCATGCTCGGATAAAGAAGCGTCGTCGCGTGCAGCGGCGGATTCGTCGCTCTCTCGCGATCTGGCTTTGGCGAACGCGCAAACGACCGCCAGCCCGCAGTTGCGCGATACGGCGACCGCACCCGCTCCGGCTCCCGCGCGCCGTGAGCAACGCGAAGATCGTCCGGCGCCCGTCCGTACACACACGGCGCGAAGACCTCAGGTCGAGCAGCCGCCTCAGCAGTCGCACGCGGCGCCGCCGCCGACCGTGCAGCCGCCCCCGGTAATGCCCGCCCCGGCGCCCGCGGCGATCCCGGCAGCCACACCTGCGCCGGCGCGTGGTGAGATCGGCTCCGGCTCGACCTTCGCGCTCACCAACGGCACCAAGGTGTGCACGTCGAACGTCCCCGGCGACAAAATCGTCGCGACCCTGAACGAATCGGTCACTGGCTCGAACGGCGCGGTGATTCCATCTGGCTCGACGGTCGTGCTCGAGGTGGCGTCGACGACGCCCGGCGAGAATGGCGCCGACCCGAAGATCGCGCTCCGCGTGAAGAACGTCGTGGTGAACGACAAGACGTACTCGGTCGCCGGCGACGTCACACCGCTCGCTCCGCTCGACAAGACCAAGATCGCCGACGGCGGAACGGACAAGACCAAAGTCGTCGGCGGCGCGATCGCCGGCGCGATCCTCGGCCAGATGATCGGGCACAACACGAAGGGCACTCTGATCGGGGCCGCCGCAGGCGCCGCCACCGGCGCGGCAGTCGGTCACACGAGCGAACAGTACGCGGCGTGTCTGCCCGCTGGCGCTCCGCTTCGATTGACGCTCTCGTCGCCGATCGTCATGTAGCGCTTGAGGCCCTGGTAGCGGCGAACGGCTCGGCTGACGGTGTCGGTCGAGCCGTTTGACTGCTCGCCATTGGCGATCCGCCGAGTGGGCCACGGTCTTGTGGGATGTCGGACGTCTGAAAATCTGACGTCTCACGTCCACCAGCCCTGGCCGTTCGGCGACGGGATGGAAGCCAAGTCACCTTTCCTCGCTGAGTCGAGCGCGGCCCGGCGAGAGCTGGCTGACGGGGGATGTCAGATTTCAGACCTCCGATTTCGAGCCCAAGATCGGGGCGCGCGTCGCGAGACAAACCGCCCAATCGGCGCGATCCGTCCTGAGAAACTCAGATCTCAGATGGCAGGCGTCGGGACCGCCATCCCGCCGTAGCTTTCCCTATCCGCCGCGAGTGACTGAGTTGCCCAAAGCAGCGCCCTTCCCCGTCGAACTCCATCCCCTCGTCCGCGTTTGGTTCGAGGAATCCCTCGGCGTGCCTAGCGCGCCGCAGCGCGAGGGGTGGCCAGCGATTGCGAGCGGCGCACACACGCTCATCCTGGCCCCCACGGGCACCGGGAAAACGCTCACCGCGTTCCTTTGGGAACTGAACCAGCTCATCGTCGACGGCGCGACGGCCCCGCTGCCCAACGCCGTGCAGATCCTCTACGTCTCGCCGCTCAAGGCGCTCAACAACGACATCCAGCGAAACCTCGAGCAGCCGCTGACCGAGCTGCGCGAACGATTCGAGGCGGCGGGCGAGTCGTTCCCGGAGATTCGGGTCGCCGTTCGCACGGGCGACACGCCGCAGTCGGCGCGGGCGCGGATGATTCGGAAATCGCCGCACATCCTGATCACGACGCCCGAGTCGCTGCACATCATGCTGACCACAGTCCGCGGGCGCGGCATGTTCAGCGGCGTGCGCGCGGTGATCGTGGACGAGATCCACGCGATCGCGGGCAGCAAGCGCGGCGCACACCTCGCGCTGACGCTCGAACGATTGGATCGCCTGTGCGACGATCAGCCGCAGCGCATCGGGCTGTCGGCGACGCAGCGTCCGCTCGACGAGATCGCGCGCTTTCTCGTCGGCCAGGACGTCCAACGCGGCGGCGATCCGACGCCCCGTCCGTGCACCATCGTCGACTGCGGGCTCGTCAAGCGAATCGAGCTGAACGTCGAGTCGCCGGTGGACGACCTCGCGCACGTCGGCGGCACGATTTGGACGTCGGTCACGCCGCTCGTCCTGCGCCACATGGCCGAAGCCCGCACGACGCTCATCTTCGTCAACAACCGCGCGCAGGCCGAAAAAATGGCCGCGCGCGTGAACGCGCTCGCCGGCGAAGAAATCGCGCTGCCCTACCACGGATCGCTCTCACGCGAGCGGCGCCTCGTTCTCGAGCAATCGTTGAAGGCGGGACGGCTTCGCGCCCTGGTCAGCACGAGCGCCCTCGAGCTGGGAATCGACATCGGCTCGGTCGACCTCGTGCTCCAGCTCCAGTCGCCCAAGCGAGTGGCAAACGGTCTTCAGCGCGTGGGCCGCGCGGGACACTCGCTCGCCGCGGTGAGTCGCGGCGTGTTCGTCCCGACCTTCCGTGACGACGCCCTCGAGATGCTCGCGATCGTGCGAGCGATGCGCGGCGGCGACGTCGAGCCGACGCGCGTCGTCCAGAACGCGCTCGACGTGCTCGCGCAGGTGATCGTTGCCGCGGTGTCGGTCGACGACGACTGGACGAGTGCCGACCTGTTCGATCTCGTGCGGCGATCCTACCCGTACCACGCGTTGACCCGCTCGGCGTTCGACGAAGTGCTCGAGATGCTGTCCGGGAAATATCCCGCCGACGTCGCCGCCGAGCTGGATGCGCGGCTTTCGTGGGACCGCGTCGGCGATACCCTCACGGCGGCGCGCAGCTCGCGCATGGTCGCCATCATCTCTGGCGGCACGATTCCCGACCGCGGACTCTACACCGTCAACCTTCCCGACCGCACACGGCTCGGCGAGCTCGACGAAGAGTTCGTGCACGAGACGCGCGTCGGCGACGTCTTTCAGCTCGGGTCGTCGACCTGGCGGGTAAACACGATCGAGCACGATCGTGTGATCGTCACGCCCGCCCCCGGCGCGCCCGCGCGAATGCCCTTCTGGCACGGCGAGTACTCGGCCCGGTCGTCGCACTTGGCGTCGTCCATCGGCGCGTTGCGTCGCGAGTTGGACGCCGCGCGAACGCCCGCGGCGATCGACGAGCTCGCCGGCCGATACAACAGCGACAAGGCGACCGCGCAGTCGCTCGTCGAGTACGTGCACGAACAGCGCGCGGCGACCGGCGCCGTGCCCGACGAACGCTCACTGATCGTCGAGCAGTTCCGCGACGAGACGAACGCTGTTCGCGTCGTCATTCACGCGCCCTTCGGCGGGCGCGTGAACGCACCGTGGGGAATGGCGCTCGCGCACCGAGCGCGCGAGATCTTCGGGCGCGGCAGCGTCGTCCAAGTGCAGACGACCGACGACGGCGTGATGCTCCGATTTCCCGATCTGCGCGAATGGGTGCCACTCTCGCTCGTGTCGGACATGACGGCGGGCGAAGCCGAACGCCGCATGCTCGAGGAAGTCGGTTCGTCGTCGCTGTTCGGCGCGCGCTTTCGCGTCAACGCGGCGCGAGCCCTGCTTCTCCCGCGCGGCACGGCCCGACGGCGAATGCCGCTTTGGCTCCAGCGTCTCAAAGCGCGCGATCTGCTCGACGCGGTCCGCGAGTATCCATCGTTCCCGATTCTCGTCGAGACGTACCGCGACGTTTTGCAGGACGCGTTCGACATGCCGGCGCTCGCGCGGATGCTCGACGACCTCACGAGCGGCGCGATCGCCATGCGGTCCGCGCAGACGGAAATGCCGTCGCCGTTCGCGTTGTCCTTCCAGTTTGGCTTCGTGATGGCCTGGATGTACGCCGACGATACGCCGCATGCCGAGCAACGGGCCGCTCTGCTCTCACTAGATCGAGCGCTGCTCGACGAGTTGCTCGGTACCGAGGGCGCCGACGCCGAAACGCTCGTCGTGCTCGAGCAGATGCTCGCGCGGCGGAGGGGAGTCGCGCCCGGCTCGCGCGCCCGAACCGCCGACGAGCTCGCGATTCTCCTCGACCGCGCGGGCGATCTGTCGCTGGACGAGCTGCGCGAGCGAACCGCCCAAGAAGCCGAAGGTCGGCTCGGTGACCCGCTCGGCGAGCTGCGCGAACGCGGGCGCATCGTGGCGGTCGAGGTGCCACGGGAATCAGGAACGAGGGACAGTCGCTACGTGCTCGCCGAGACGGCGCCGCGATACGCCGCGGCGTTCGGCGCGGCATCGCCGACGCGCGTCGCCGCGCGGCGTGAGATCCTCGTGCGCTTCATTTCACTCGCCGGCGTCGTGTCGGTCGACGACGTCCTCCGCCGATATGCCTTCGACGCGGATTGGGTGCGTCAACGATTCGACGAATGGACGCGCGGCGGACGGCTCGTTCGCGGCGCCTTCGGGGGAGGCAGCGACACGACTGAACGTTGGTGCTCTCGCCGTCTCTTGGAACGAGCGCGCCGGCGCGAGCTGTCGCAGGCACGAAAGCAGATCCAAGCAGTGGACCTCGAGCGCTTTTCGCGGTTCATGTTCCGCTGGCAGAACGTCGCGCCGTCCACCCGACGCGCGGGCGACGACGCAACCACGCAAATCGCCCGGCAGCTGTACGGCGTGTCGCGTCCCGCCGAGCTGTGGGAACGCGAGCTGTTCCCGAGCCGCGTAGCCTCGTACGACTCGAGCGCCGTAGCCAGACTCATCGCCGCCGGCGAGATGGTGTGGGTTGGCGGCGGCGCGCCGTCGGCGCACGACGAGGCGCCCGTACTCGCGAACATCCGAATGATTCGTCGAGGCACCGGTCGCGCGTGGCTGCCCGAATCGCATCCGCCGATCGGCGAAGCGGCGACGGCGACGCTCGAGGCGATGACCCGACTTGGCGCCGTGTTCTTCGACGAGCTGCTGGCCGAAACCTCGTTCTCGTCGCGGAAGTTGAGAGACGCGCTGCGAGAGCTGGTCGGCGCCGGCCTCGCGACGAACGACACGATCGACGCGATGCGCGCGGTCGTACGCTGGCGGCCGCTCGTCTCGCCGCGCGAACGTTCGCGCCCGGATCCCACGCGATGGCTTCCAGCGGACTACACGCCGTCGGCAAATCGGTACGTCGTGCAACGGCGACCGAACCTGCGCCGACTCCCGCGCTGGCAGCGTCCCGATCTCCCCGGCGGCGAATCCGACGCGTGGCCGGGCCGTTGGTCGCTCATCGCGTCGCCGCGAGTCCTTGGTACGCCGAACGACGAGTCGTCGTTCGCCGAGGCCGTCGCGCGACAGTGGCTGGATCGCTATGGCGTGGTGGCGCGCGAGATGTGGCGCCGCGAACGCCCGATGATCCCTTGGCGCTCGATCTACCGCGAGCTGAAGCGTCTCGAGTTTCGCGGCGACGTGCGGCGCGGATACTTCGTGCGCGGTCTTTCCGGCGCGCAGTTCGCGCTCCCCGAAGCGGTCGAGGCGCTCCGCGCCGATGACGCCGGCGACGACGAATCCGTCGTACTCGCGGCGGCCGATCCGGCGAACGTGTTTTCGCTTCCCATCGCCGGCGACCCGGCGCGCGATCCCTTCGTTCGGCCGCGCAGCTCGAGCGCACTGCTGGTCGCGATCGGCGGCCGCGTGATTCTTATCGCGGAGCGCCGAGGATCACGAGTCGTCGTCCGCCCTGGGTCGGATGAGGCGATCGTGACACGCGCGGCGGAGGGGTTGATCGGACATCTCTCGAGCCGTTTGCGCCGTGATCTCGTGCTCGAAACGATCGACGGCCAGCCGGCGGCGGCCAGTCCGCACGCGGCGGCCTTCGAGAAAGCGGGATTCAGGCGAGGGCGAACTGACCTCAGGTATCTGCGTCCGACGCGCTGATACGCGGGGTTGGTTTTCCAGTCCACCGGTCTACCGGCTTACTTGAATTAGAATCAAGATCCTGTCGAGACCGTTTCAATGCCCGGACACAGGCGTGAAACGCCCGTCCATATCCATGCGTAGTACTCGGGTTCAACACCAAACTCCCCGATGCCTATCCGCCCGTTGATCCGCGGCACCATCGTGGTAGCCGCGCTGTCCCTCTTCGGCCGAGCCGCGCTCGCGCAGCAGCGAACGGACGTCATTCGCGGCAGAGTGGTCGCCGCGGACAGTTCGGCCCTTCAGAACGCGGTGGTGATGGTGGTCGATACCGCGGCCAAGGTGCCGCACCCGACCCGCACCGATTCGACGGGCCGCTACTCAGTCACGATCGAGAACGGCGGTGGCACGTACATCGTGGCCGTCACGATGCTCGGCCAGGCGCCGCAGCGACGGACGGTATCGCGCCGCCCCGATGGCACGATGCCCGAGGTGGACTTCAAGATGTCGCCGGTGGCTGCCCAGCTCGACGCCGTAAAGTCTGTCGGTGAGCGTCCCAAGGCGGCTCGCTCGGACGCGAATGGAGACTTCAGCGTGGGCGGGACCACGTCGTATCAGAATCCATCGAGCGGCCTCAGCGGCGACGTCACCGGAGACCTCTCAGCCCTCATGGCGACACTGCCGGGCATCTCGGTGACGCCCAACATCGACGGATCGCTCAGCATCTCAGCGTTTGGGATCGGCAGCGACCAGAACGGCCTGGTGCTCAATGGAATGAACTTCGGGGCAGCCGTGCCGCGCGACGGATTCCGCGTCGCGGTCGTGTCGGCCTCGTACGATCCCGGCCGCGGCGGCTTTGCCGGCGTGCAGCAGTCGCTGCGAATGCAGCCTGGCAACAATACGATCTCCCGATCCACGCACGTCACGTTCGACGCTCCCGGGTTGCAGTGGACGTCTCCCGTCGCGTCGAACCTCGGCACCACCTACGGCCAGCAGATCGCCAGCGGATCGGTCGGCGGTCCCATAGTCGTCGACAAGGTCTTCTACTCCACCGCGTATCAGTTCTCGCGTCGCGCGAGCAGTCTGACGAGCCTCGAATCAGCGAACGATGCATCGCTTCTCGCGCTGCACATCAACCGCGACTCCGTCAACCGGCTGATGGGCCTCATCGGCACGACGGGCATTCCGGAGCGCACCTCGCGCGTGCCAAACGGCCGGGAGAACACGGAGGGCCGCCTCTCGTTCCGCTTCGACTTCGAGCCGAACGTGCCGCCGCCGGCACCCGGAAACTTCTTTCTGAACGACGCCACGTTCGACGACTATTACCTCGAGTTCGGCGGCACGGTGCGGAACAACGGCGGTGCGATGGTGGGCGCAACGTCGATTCCGTCGTCGGGCGGTGAGATCACACATCGTGACGGGTGGGCGCAGTTCACAGCCGCCAAGTATCTCCCGCGCAACACGCTGAACGAAACGACGATCAGCTTCGGCGGCGCGCAGGATCGTACGAACCCCTACCTGGATCTTCCGGCCGCCAACATCCTCCTCGCGTCCGGGTTGCCGGACGGAGGCGTCGGCATCTCGAACGTGCGTGTGGGCGGAGCCAGCGCCCCGCAGAGCGACAGCAAGACGTGGTCGACGGAGCTCCGGAACGCGACGACGTACAACACCTGGGACCGGCACCACTCGGTCTCGCTCACGTTGGACGCGACGCTGGACGGATACTCGGTCCAGCAGGACGCGGGCTTCGGGACGTTCGCGTTCAACTCGCTCACCGATTTCGCCAACGGCACGCCGACCAGCTTCTCGCGCACACTCACCGCGCTCCACACGAGCGGCACGGGAATGACCGGCGCGATCGGAATCGGCGACGTGTTCAACACCAACAACACGGCGCCCGGATACATCACGATCGGTTCGCCGCCGCCCGGGCGTCCGACCTTCCAGTATGGCGTGCGCGTCGAGGGCAACCGCTTCGGCTTCGAGCCGGCGTACAATGCCAAGGTCGATTCGATCTTCGGCGTGCGCACGGACCACGTTCCCGACGGCGTGCGCGTGATGCCGATGATCGGGTTCATGTGGCCGTTGTTCCCGGTCCTCAAGATCAACGGCCTTCCCTTCGGCCGTCGCGGCAACATCAGCGGCGGAATTCGCGAGTACCGTGGTACCCTGTCGACGCGCTCGGTCGATTCGTACACGCGTCAAACCGGGCTGCCGAGCGCCATTCAACAGCTGTACTGCATCGGCGGCGCGGCCCCGACGCCGGACTGGCAGGGTTATCAGCACGGCGAATCGATTCCGAGCGAGTGCGCCAACGGAGCCGCGTCGACGCCGCTCGCGCAGACGACGCCGCCGGTCGCGCTCTTCGCGCCGAATTACTCGTTGTACGACAGTTGGCGCCCCGCGTTCAACATGAACTACACACTCAACACCATGTTCCGTGTGTCGATGAACGCGACGTGGGCGATCAACCGCAGCGTGGCCGGCAACTATGATCTGAACTTCAATCCGACGACCCGCTTCAGCCTCGCGAACGAAGCCAACCGGCCGATCTACGTCGCGCCGACGAGCATCGTACCGACCACCGGCGCCGAGACCTTTTCCGACTCGCGGGTCTCGTCAGACTTCGCGCACGTGGCCGAGGCGCGCTCCGACCTTCACAGCGACGTACGCTCGATCGGCTTCACGCTCAACTACGCGCCGATTCGAATTTTCTTCACGGGGCCGAACAGCGCGTTCTGGTTCTCGTCCATATCCTATACGTACAACGACGCGCGCGAGCAGTATCGCGGCTTTCAGAGCACGGCCGGCGATCCACGCGACGTCACATGGTCGCGCGGCGGCATCGCGAAGCACGTTGTGACCTTCTCGTACAATCGAAATCAGGGCAATCTCGGCACGGTCGCGATCCAGGCGCGCATGCAATCGGGCACGCCGTTCACGCCGATCGTCGCCGGCGACGTGAACGGCGACGGCTACTCCAACGACCGCGCGTTCATCTTCTCGCCTTCCGGCGCCGATACGACGTCGGCGAGCATGGCTCAACTGCTCAAGAACGCGCCGTCGTGGGCGCGCTCGTGTCTCCAGAAGCAGGTGGGCAGCGTCGCCGGCCGAAACAGCTGCGTCGGCCCGTGGTCGTTCCCGCAGCTGAACATGACCCTCTCTCCCGATCCGTACCGCTTCGGCTTTCGCAACCGCGGATCGGTCACACTCATCTTCACGAACATCTTGAGCGGGCTCGATCAGGCGCTCCACAGATCCGACAAGTTGCACGGCTGGGGACAGTCCGCGTTCGCCGATCCGACGTTGCTCACGGTGCGCGGCTTCGACCCGACCACGAACCGGTTCAACTACACCGTGAACCCGCTCTTCGGCAGCACGACGCAATTCCGCAGCGCGTTCCGTTCGCCGTTCGTGATTACGCTCGACGTCAGGCTCGAGGTCGGTCCGGACCGCGAGACGCAGTTCCTCGAGTCATTGCTCCGCCCACGTGGCTCCGAGGGCGCCGCGCTAACGGTGGACCAAATCAAAAACCGCATCGCCCGCGGCTTCAACCCGATCGATCAGTTCCTGCAGCAGAAGGACAGCGTGCCGTTGACGAAGGAGCAGGTCGATAGTGCATCGAAGATGTCGAAGAGGTACTCAGTCCGGCGCGATTCGATCGCGACCGAGGTCGCCCGATATCTCGTATCCCGCCAAGGCAACTACGGCGGCGCGGAAGTCCGCGAGCACTGGCACGCCGCCGGCATCGCTAGCTACCGAGGCTACATCGACGACGTGCGCACCGTCGTATCGCTTCTGACGCCGGAGCAACGGACGGCCATCGAGGCGAAGCCGGGCCTCATCGGCTTCGTGAATCTCGCCCAGATCAAGGACGAGGACATTCCCGCGATCTTCCGCGGAGCGATGGCGTCGCTGCCATGAAGGAAAAACCGCAACAGCCGACCACCGATTCGCGCGGATGTGTACGGCGATTCACGCGGATGAGCGTTTTGGATCACCCCTCCTTTTCATCCGCGTGAATCGCTGTTCCAATCCGTGAAAATCGTTGTTCCCGGCTGTTCGCGCTTTGGGTGACCAACTCGACTGAGCCGGTCACCCAAAGTGTTTTCCAGCGACTTACACGACGATCGGCTCACGCGTCAGCGATGGCCGTCTCCGTTCCGGAAGGGGGCCGGCGGGGCATACAGGATCACTTCCTGCGGCCGCTCCTCCGAATCCACATCGACGACGACCGCCGTCCGAACGCGTCCGTTCCATGCACGCGTCAGGACGTGTTCCAGCTCGGTCTCGCGGCACTTGAAGTGACGCGGACCGTCTTCCGTCTCGAGCACGAAGCCTTCGAAATCACCGAAGCGGTCGTAAACGATTCCATCGACCTTTCCGGTAAATCGAACGCGGACGTCACTGCCGGGCGTCGGCGACGGCTTCGGGCTCCCGCCCGTGTGCGGCTCCGGGTGCACGCCGCTTCCGTCCGGCGACGGACGAATCCGCGTCGGATCGCCGCCGAGGGCCTTCACGCGATCGCCGATCACGCTGACGTATCGCTCGAAGACCGGATACCAGCGGTTCTCGTGCGGGATCGTCTGCTCGATGAACTTCAGAACCGAGTACGTCCGCTCCTCGGGTTCGAGGATCGTCTGCTTGGTGCGAACCGGAATCTGAATCTGGAACGCGCCCAGCGTGTGACGCGACTCGGGTCGTGAAGTCGGTTTCGTCGGTACAGGCGTCGGACGCGCGCCTTTCGACCGCGTTCGGGGCTGCGGCGTCGGCGGCTCGACGTGTTTCGTCGCGCTCGACGTGATCTGTCGAACGACGACGGTGAACGACTGTCCGCGACGAACCGTCGCCGGCAGATCGATCGTGAGCAGACCCGCGTAGCCCGGGCCCGCTCCCGGCGGCACCGGCATCCACGTGGCGCCTTCGGCGCGGCACGCCAACGTGTGGTCGTCGATCCGGCGCAGCGTCGTCATGCCGTACATCTTCGCCGCGAGATCGAGAATCTCACCGGTGTGCGCGCCCGGCAGGTAGATCGTCGCTTCGCCCCCGGCCGGCGTATTGCCCCAATCGATCATGATCTCGTCGGGCGTCCAGCCCGGCGGCAAGATCTCGTGGGTCGGCTTGATCTCGAACGTGTTCGGAATCCGGTGTGACGCCGCCGTGCCCGGATTGTCCGACGACACGATCGACAAGTTGCGCTGCGACAACTTGTCCGACGTCGCCGGCGACTGGCCGTTGGTGATCGGCTCGGGATCGAACGCGAGCTCGACGACCATGCACTGATGAATGCCGCGCACCAACTGCTGAACGCTCTGCCGCCCAGACGTGAACGGCCCGTCCGACGTGACGTTCACCGGGAAGCGGAGCTGGTTCGGCTGATTGATGTCGACCCAGACGCCGAAATACGCATCGCGCTCGTTGCCGCTCGCGTCGTGCTGAATCGTCTGCACGTTCGCGAAGTCGGTCTGCGCGTCCATCGTCTGACTGCCCGTGTCGACGCGCGGAGCGGCGAAGAATGGAATCGTCGTCACCTCGCCGGCCACGGTGCCGAGCAACGGGATTCTCGTCGTGCCGTTCACCGCGCTGCGGTACGTGGTCGACACGTCATACGTCGTCGACGTCGTCGAGGCGGGGAACGCGCGGAAGAACGCGCGCACCTGCGTCGCGTCGACCGACAACGCGCGATAGCGAACACGCGCCACGGCGAAGTTGAACACCGGCGTTCCGTTCACCTTTTCCGACAGCTCGAGCTTCGACGTGTCTTCGTCGGTCGAAATGAGGTCGAACGGATGCCCGAACGGCGTGTGAGCGTTGAACGCGCCGATGATGTTCGTGATGAACGAATTCGCCGCGTTGGCGCCGGTTCCCATCACCACGCTCGGCAGACCCGCCAGCGACTGCCCCGGCTGCAGCTGGAACACACGAACGTCGGTGCTCAGCCACGACACCGGGCCGTCGACCATGAACGGGTTCGGCTGCGTGATCAGATCGATCACCGCCGTGCCCGACGTCGAATGCGTCGTCGCCGTCAGCGAGACCGGGATGTCCTCCGCCGTGAACGCGTTCGTATTCGTGAACACGACCTGGTACACGAACGTGAATCGCTGCGGCTGCGCCGGCAGCGACGGCAGCTCGGCGACGAGCGCGCTCGGACGAATCGTGAAGCCGGTCGGCGTCGGCGACTCGGTGAAGGTCGGCGCCCACGCCTGCAACTGCGCCGGCGTCGGATTCGTCGTCGTGATGCCGAGTTCTGCGGGTGTGAAGCCGTCTACCGTGACGTAGAAGGCCGCGTCGACCACGGCCGGATTCGAGACCTGCAGCATCGCGTCGATCTCGTCCTTTCCGAACGTGCTGCGATCGGTGATGATCGTGACTTCCTTCATGAACCGCGCGGTCAGCGCCGCGAGCAATCCCTGGCCGTCGACGACGCCGAGTCCGGTCGCCGCGTCCCAACCCGGGCCCGCGGTATAGCCGGGCGCACCACCGGTCGCGTTACTAGCATTGTCCGCAATGTCGCGAATCACACCGGTGTTGTTGAGCGCATACAGCAGCGGATTCAAGAATCCGACGGTGCGTCCGAGCCGCGCGTTGCACAAAGCGACCAGAGCCGCATAGAGCGGCGCGGTGGCGCTCGTGCCGCCAACCCCCGGGAAGCTCGAGCCGTCGACGACGAGGTTGTAGCCGCTCGCCGGATCGGCGTTCCCGGCGATGTCGGGAATTCCGCGGCCCTGATGACCGTCGTTCGCCGACAGCGGAATGCCGGCGCCGATCTGATAGGTCGGCAGCGAGAAGAAATCACTGATGCCGCCGCCGGTCGTGCCGAACGACTGCGACCACGTCGTCTCCGTGAACGACGCGCCGGAGACGTCGCTGATGCGCGTCCCGCCGCACGAGCTCACGAACGGATCCGACGCCGGATACAGCACGTGCGCCGCGCCGTCGCCCTGTCCGCAATCCGAACCGCTGTCGCCGGATGCGGCGAACACCGTGACGCCGAGCGCGGCCGCGTCCTGGAACGTCTGGTTCACGGCGTTGATCGCCTGCTGCGTCCACGTGAATCCTTCGATCCCCTCGAACTCGGGCCATCCCCAGCTGATCGAGAGCACCGACGGATTGTTGGTCGCGTCGTGCACGGCGCTCGTGATGACGTCGACCCATCCCTGCTCGGTCCACGGCGCGAAGTAGACCGCGACGCCGGCGTTGGCCGCCACCGACGATGCGACGCAGATGTCGAGCGTGACTTCGCCGTCTTCGTTGATGTCGGCCCCGGGGTTGTTCGTCACACCATCCATCCCGACGACCACCGGTGTCGGCGCGGTGAATCCTCCGCCGAGACCGCTGAAGAATTGATTCAAGTCCGTCTGCGCGAAACCGCCGCCGAATTCGACGAGGCCGATCGTCTGTCCGGCTGCTCCGGGCGTGACCGGATAGTCGTACAGCGACGCGACCTGCGGCGGTGTGAGCGCGCTGACGTTGAGCGATGGTCCCCCTCCGAGCTCCGTTGAAGTGTCGACCGTGCCGATGCGGCCGCTCGCCGGCGCGAACGCTTTCGGTGCACGCGGCGCGACGCGCGTTCCCGCGCGGCGAGCCATCCGTCGATTGTCGAGTCCGAACACACCTTCGACGACCTGCGCGACGTCTTGCGGCATGTTCACGGCGCCTTCACGGCCGCGATAGGTCTCGGTGGTCGATTCGTAGCGTCCAAGGTCGACGCCGAACGCCTGGTTCATCTGTTCGACCGTGCCGAACACTTTCACGATGCGTCGAGCGGTGCTGGTCTCTTCGACCTCGAGCCCCTTCGAGCGCGCGAACGACACGACGAGGTCGAGGTCGGCTTTCGACGCGCCGAAACGTTCGGCGAACTCTTCGCGCGACATGTGACCGGTGGTCGTGTCGGCGTTGTGATGAACCGGTAAGGCTGGCGCGTCGGTGCGGCGACGCACGCGAATGGTGACGGAAAGCTTGGCCGACGGATTCTCCGCGGCCACCCGGCGCGCACCGGGTGCGGGGCGTCTCTCGCTGCCCTCGATCGGGCGGACTGCAGTGGGACTCGGCATGCGACCTCCTCCAATACCGGAGAGAGTGGGGAGCTCATGGCCGCGTCGATTCTTTCGCGACGCGTGACGCTGATTGTGAATTGTTCGCGAAGGGTGCGGCGCCCGACCGATGACCGACATCGGCCATCACGGAAGGCGCGCCGGCTCGGCGCGACCACGACGCCCCGCGATTCCGCCGCGCCGCCGGCGTTAGGCGGTGGGCACAGCCGTGTTCGTCGGGCGTCGCCGACGGCGAGATGATGTGGGTCCGATACGCGATGTGCCGCGCACCGGACCCATATCCATCGTCGTCCACGCCGTCCGTGCGAGGTGGCCGACGACACTGCGCAGGGCCACCGCGGGACGCCGACAATATAGGAGGCGTCGCACGAGGGTCAATACGAAATTCGGAACGTGATTACGATTATCTGATTAGCAAACGTAACAGTCCGCTTCGTGTCCGGCTTTCGCGACAAACTCGAGCGTGGCCGCGTTCCGATTTCTTCGCGCGACGCGACTCGCGCGAAGCGCCTTCAACGGCGGCGCGGCTTGATCGGCTCGGCACTCTGCGTCTTGAGCCGCGTCTCCCCGGCCGGCGCGAGCGTCACGCCGGCGGAGTCCGCCGTCTCTGGGCGGCGCATCGCCTGCTCCACCCCGCGAACGACGTCGTCCAGCCGCGTCGCGCGCGCCACGTCGCGCGTCGTCGCCAACACCGCGCTCGCGCCCCTCGAATCGCCCTCGGCGCGCAACGCCTCGGACAGCTCGACACCGCCGAACAGGTACAGCGCCGGCATGCTCACCGACGGCCGGTCTACCCAACGCCCTTCGGATGCGATCGCGCGCGGCCCCGTGAACACGTCGTTCCACAACGCCCGCGATCGCGCCACGTCGAGCCAAGCGTCGCCTTCGATGTAGACGGTGTCTCGCGTCTGCGCGGTTGGTGGCACGAACAGCTTCGAGGCCAACCCTTGCGTCAACACGTTGTCGCCGAGTCCGAGCGACCGCGGATATCCGCCGGCGGATCGCGCGAAATAGATGGGACGATCCGGCCACGAATCCTGAATCATCCGCAGCACGAGAGCGTCGGCGCGCATGAGGACGCCGTTCTCCAACCGCCGCGGGTCGATCGTCGCGTGTAGCGCGCCGCTGTTGAACACCATCGCCCCCGGGAGCTGAATGTATTCTGGATACGAATCGGCGTCGGCGAACGTCATGTGAAGCGGCGGAGCGGTCGGCTTGTGCCAGACCTTGTCGCGATAAATCGCCGGACCCCGCGCCGCATCGTAGTCGTAGATCGGGCGCCTGATGATCTGCCGCGCGTACCACTCGGTGTTCAGCAGCGACGTGTTCGCCACCACGACGTCGCGGCGAATTCCCTCGACTTCCTGCGCGTACCACAGCGGGAAGGTGTCGTTGTCGCCGACGGTGACGAGCACGCCGTACGGCTCGACCGAGTTCAGCATGTCCGCCGCGACGTTGCGCGTCGCCTGATGATGCGAGCGCGGCGCCGCACTCCAGTTCGTCGCCAGCGGAACCAGCGCGAGCGCCATCGCCGGTGACGTCAACACCCACCCCCACCCGGTCGGCTCGGCCTCCGATGGTTTTCCCTTCTTTGCGTCGCGAGTTCCGACGAGCGCCGCCAGCGACTCCCACACGTAGACCAGCCCCAGAGCCGCCCACACTCCCCACGCCGAAAAGCTCCAGATGAAGAAGTAGTCGCGATCGCGAACCTCATGGTCCTGCGGCGACGTCGGATTCTGGGAGCTCCCAAGCTTGAAGTTGAGATAGTAGACCAGCAGCAGCGTCATCGTGAACATGAGCGCGCTGAAGTACCAGAAGCTCGGCCGGTCACGCGCCGCGTGCGCCCGCGCGCCAGCGAGCCCCAGCACGAGAAAGGTCGCCGCAAGCAGCGACTGCGTGAGCGGCCACGACTCGTCCGCGTCGCGCATCCATTGCCACTTGAAGTAGAGCCACCACATGCCGACCTGTTCGCCGAGGCTCGCCTGGCGGTTCTCGAGCGAAGGCTTGGCGTACTGTCCGCGGTTGAAGTTGTAGAGGAACGAATCGAGCGTCGCCTTCGAGAGCGTGCACGACAGCTCGAGCTTCGTGCGGCAGCCGGTGGGCTCGCCTTCGTTCACCGCCGGGAAGTACGCCGCGCGAATCGGTTGCGTGGCGAACGGGCTCAATCCGAGGAGAGCGGCGCCGGCGCACGCGAACATGAGCCGCCCGCGGAGCAGCGTACGCGGACGAATTGCCAGAATCGCGACGCCCAGCGCGCCGACCGGAAGCATGCCCGCCATGTGGTTCGCGTACCCGAGGCCGCACAGATACGCCGCGAGCACGAGACGACGGTCGCCGAACGGCCCCTCAGGGTCGCGCGTCCAACGCACAGCAAGCCACGAGACAATCGCGATTCCGGCGAGCGAAACGGTGTACACCTTTTCGTTCACGACCGACTGGTTCCACACCGTGAACGCGAGCGCGCCGATCAACGCGCCCGCCGTGGCGCCGACGATCCGCAGCGCTCGCGACCGAAGCCAGCCGCGCAACACGTGCTCCGTGATCAGGAACCAGCACCCTGCCGCCACCGCGCTCGCGATCGCCGCGAGCACGTTGATTCGCGACGCGACCGATGGCGCGACCGGCAGCAGCGAGAACGCCCGGCCGACGATCACGAACAACGGGTTTCCTGGTGGATGCGGCAGGCCGAACGTATAGGCGGCCGCGATGTATTCGCTCGTGTCCCACATCGCCGTGGACGGCGCCAGCGTCAGCAGATAGAGCCCGAGCACGCACGCCGAGACGATTCCCGCGGCGGGATACGACGGCCGCTCCCCTTCCGCGTTGCCCGTTTCTCCCCCGCTGGTCCGATGCCAGATCACGAGCGGCACCAGAATGCAGTACGCGATCGCGAGAAGGATGGCCGATACCGTGATGCCGCCGCGGACGAGGTCGACGAACCCGGCGCCGAACGCCGCGACGGTAATGAGTAATAGATAATTTTTTGTCTCTTTGAGCCAATCGGCAGCCCGCATGACCTACTCCACTGTGAAAGTTCCTATCGAAGCGCGGCCGGTGAAGCCGACGCGCTGTCGGGGCGCAGGCCGAGCGCGTAGCGCGCCCACGCCCGCACGCGCGGACTCGGGTCGCGCTCAGCGGCGCTACGCGCAAACGCGACCGTGTCCGGGTGATGCGCCAACCCGATCACGGCGTACGCGCGCGATTCCCATCGCGAATCGCGCATCAAGCTCGCGAGCACGTCGCGCGTCGGCACGACCTCCACCGCTCCCAGAGGCACCGACGAGATCGCGCACGCGGCGGTCACCGCGAGCACCCAGCGTTTCGCCAGCGGCCGGACGTCATGTCGCGCGTCGAGAATCAAAGCGAGACGCGAGCGCAGCGGCCCCTCCCCGCGGCCTCCGGCCGAGAGCGCGAGCGCCGTTTGCACGCTCGGCGGGCCGGCCGACGACACGGCGATCAGGAGCTCCGCGTAGTCGCTGCGTGCGACGCCCGACGAGATCACTCGGTCATCGGCGGCGCGTTCTGTGTCTCGACGCAGCGACCGCCCGATCCACCACGCACCGGGATGGAACCAGTAGAGCGCGCCCGCGACGCGAGCGACGAGCCCGAACGCCCAGTCGCCGCGGCGCACGTGCGCGAGCTCGTGACAAAGCACCATCCGGCGCGAAGCTCGCGACCAACCGTCGGCCGCAGCCGGCAACACGATCACCGGACGCAGGACACCCCACGTCATCGGCACAGCCACGTCGCCGCTTCGGAACAACCGGACGCCGCGGCGGACGCCGAGCCGCGATCGAGAATTCTCCAAGTCGCTCGCCCATGACCGATCGCCGTTTAGCGCCCGCGCTCGAGCCAGCATTCTCCGCGCACGCCTGGACGCCACGGCCGTCGGCACCAGCGCGACCAGCACGCCCGCGAGGTACGCGGCGAACGCGAATTGAATCCAGTCCGGTCCACCCGCCAACCGATGCGGCGCGAAGTCCGCGACGCGAATGCGCCCGAGCGCGACGAGCGGCGCGGCGACGACGGACGGAACCGACCACCCGGCGAGACGCAGCGGAAGGACGCGGCCTACGAAAGCGACGAGCAGCAGCACGGCCGCGGCACGCCACACGAGCACTCGCCCTTCGGCCGACGCGCGACGAAGCGCGAGCGCTCCCACGGCGGCGCCGACGATCGGCGCGGTGGCCAACAGCGACGCGGTGTACACCGACGCGGCGGCGCGCGCGCTGTCCGCGGCGGAAACCGGAAAGTCGGCGAGCGTCACCATTTGAGCTATTTCCCCTCGGCCCGTAATCGTTTGATGACGTTCGCCAATTCGCTGCGCTCGGCTCCCGTGAGGGGGCGATCCGCGTCATCGAGCAACGCGACCACGGCTGCCGTGCGCGACCCGCCGAAAAACGTGCCGATGAGATGACGCACGGCGCTCTTTTGGGCGACGTTGCGCGGTGTGGTCGGATAGTAGACGTGCCGCGGACCATCTTTCTCGTGGCGCAGGTGCCCTTTGCTCTCGAGGATGCGCAGCATCGTCCGAACCGCCGCGGCAACCGGCGGATCGGGAAGACGCGCGTGGATGGTCGCCGCCGTTGCGCCACCGGCAGAATACACCACGTCCATGATTTGCCGCTCTCGGCGGCTCAGGTTGGTCGAAGTCGAAGCGGTTCGAGGCATCGGCTAGAGAAAATATTGTCTCAAGGAGAGAATATTTTGGCTGAACCGCATTATGTCAAGCGTAGCGGGCCGCCCCCGGTGGTCACCGGGCCCCGGCCACTGCTCCCGTCTGCCGCTCCATGTCGAACTCGCCCTTGAGGCTTTCTTCGTCGCGGAACAACGTCGCCAGGGCCAACAGTTGGCCGCCGCGCAGGAAACGCACGGCGACGTCGTGCTTGGCCGCCTTGCCGGACACCTCGACCTTGTCCCACTTTTCGGCGTGCCCGACGTAGTTGATGCTGATGTCGTAGTGCGCGCTCCAGAAGAACGGGACCGCGTCGAATGGCTCGTGCGCGCCGAGCATGTTGCGAGCCGCCGCTTGTCCCTGCCGCTGCGCCACGACCCAATGCTCGACACGGATCCGGTCGCCCGTGTGCGGGTCCGGCCATCGCGCGATGTCGCCCGCCGCGTACACGCTCGCCGCGCTCGTCCGAAGGAACTCGTCAACGACCACGCCTTTGTCCATGTTCAGGCCGGCGTCTTCCGCGAGTACGAGACGCGGCTTCACGCCGACGCCGAACACCACGAGATCCGCCGGCAACCGGGTGCCGTCGTCGAGCACGACCGCGTCCTCCTCGATTCGCTGCGCGGTGTGTCCGAGATGGAAGACGACTCCGTGCTCCTCGTGCAGCCCTTTGATGAACGTGCCGAGGTGATCGCCGAGCACGCGCCCGAGGGGAAGCGTTTCCGGGGCGACGACGTCGACGCCGACATTTCGCGCGCGCAGCGACGCAGCGACTTCGAGACCGATGAAGCTCGATCCGACGACGACCGCATGCCTGGCTTTCTCAGCCGCGGCGATGATCGCGCGGCTGTCGGCGAGCGTTCGCAGGTAGCGGACGTGCGGCAGGTTCCCTCCCGGCGTGTCGAGTCGGACCGGTTCGGCGCCCGTGGCCAGGAGGAGCGCGTCGTACGTGAGCGGCTCTCGGTTCTCGAGCTCGATTTGCTTCCGCGACGTGTCGATTCGCTTGACTCGGCTCCGCACGACCTCGATGCCGTGACCGCGATAGAAGTCGTCCGGACGAAGCGGAATCCATTCTTCCGGGGCGTTTCCGGCGAGGTAATCCTTCGAGAGATTGGGCCGGTCGTAGGGCGCGGCGTCATCGGAGTCGACCATCGTGATTGCGCCATCGTGCCCGCAGCGGCGAAGCATTTCCGCGGCCGCGCTTCCCGCCGCGCCGGCCCCGACGATCACCACGTTCCTGATCGACGGGTCGCGCGTGAACGACGCGGATCCCGAAGGCGCGAGTGGGTCTCGCTCGAACTTGCCGGTCACGACGACTTTGCCGTCGCGCAGCTCCGTTGCCCAACGCGCGACGGGAGAGAGGGCGGGCGCGTGCAACGCTTCGCCCGTACGAACGTTGAAACACGCGTGGTGCCACGGACACCGAACTGTGTCGCCATCGAACAGTCCCTCGGCGAGCGGACCGCCGTAGTGCGTGCACGTCGCGGCGATCGCGCAGAAGTCGCTGCCCCCGCCCGTGGCAGGCCTGACGAGCAGCACAGCTTCGCCACTTGCGTGACCGAGGAGCGCTCCGCCGCGCTCGATACTCGCTGCGTCGACGCCTTCGCTGAGATCAGGACCCGTCAGCTCGTTCGACCCGGCCATTGTTTTTTCTATCCTCGAATGAAGTACGTGCTCGGCACCAGTACATTCCGATGATGGAGCGTTCCCTCGCTCGCTCCGACACCGTCATCCATCTCACCGCGACACGGCCCTCTTATGGAAGATCTGCGATATCCCGTCGGACGCTACCAGCGGCCTCAGTCGCTGACGTCGGATCAAAGGCGCACCGCCATCGACGCGATTGCCGCTGCGCCCACGCTCCTCCGATCCGCGATCTCCGGACTCGACGACCGGCAGCTCGACACACCGTATCGACCCGACGGTTGGACCGTCCGGCAAGTCGTGCACCACGTACCCGACAGCCACCTGAACGCATACACGCGCTTCAAGCTCGCGCTCACGGAAGACACGCCGACCATCAAGCCGTACGACGAGGCGAAGTGGGCGCGTCTCGAGGATTCACGCTCCACGCCGATCGCGACGTCGCTCGCGCTGCTCGACGCGGTCCATGACCGGTGGATCCGGGTACTGCGCGCCATGTCGGCGTCCGACTTCGCGCGGACGCTGAAACATCCCGAGAACGGCGTGATGAACCTCGACCAGATGCTCGCCTTGTATGAATGGCATGGGAAGCACCACGTCGCGCATGTAACGAATCTTCGCAGCCGCAACGGATGGTGATTCGCGCCGACTCTTGAGCGGCGTTTGTTCGGTCGGCGTAACACCATTTGAGAGAATAGGTTCCCGCCGTTTCTGACCTACGGCGGCCCCCGCAACGCCCGGTCTTAACGATCGAAGTGCAGCTCTCGTCTCCTGAGTGTATGCAGGCACCACCCGGTGCATGACGAAACACTCAAGAACGTTCACAGGAGCGGCACATGATCAGGAGCGTAAAGACGGCCGTGCTCGGCGCGGCGATGGCGGTCGCCGCGGCGGGAATCGCCGGCGCACAGACCACGACAACCCCGACCCCGACTACGAAGCGGGAAGCGCGGGACCTCAGGCGCGATCATCGCGACCTCGTGCGCGATCGCCACGACGTGCGGACCGACGAGCGCGACCTGCGCGCCGACAAGCGCGACGTTCGCCACGACGTCAAATCGGGCGAATACAAGGAAGCTCGGCAGGATCTCCGCGACGTCCGTCAGGACCGCCGCGACGTCGTGGGTGACAAGCACGACATCCGCGCAGACAGGCGGGACATTCGTCAGGATCGGCGTCGCATCGCGAAGCCGTAACGCGGCCGCTGAAGGTCGAGTGGCGAACGGGTTCCAAGGTTCCCCGAACGCCCCTCTTCCGATGCCCCAGGTTGCCCCAGCAGCCTGGGGCATCGGCACGAATTGGCCTAATTCCCCCCGAGCGCGAAAGCGCTGCGGCGCGTAGATTTGGGGCGATGCGTCGGGACTTGGACTAGACCCGAGAAAATGGCCGATCACCAGGACGACGACGAACAGCCTTCCGCGGCGGGACCCGCCGGCCAGCGCGCCGGGGGAACGGGCACGTCCGATACCGGCCCGCATCCCGCGGCTTCGCCGCATCCCCTGCTCGATAGCCATCTCGGCTCGGGGCTGATCGCACAACAGCCGACCCCGGCGCCCGATCAAACGGTCGCGGTCACCAAGGTCTGCCCGCAGTGCGGCGGCGAATACGAGACGTCCGACCGCTTCTGTCCAAAAGACGGTTCGCCACTCCGGCCAAAGACGGGCGGGGATCCGCTCGTCGGCCGAGTCATCGCCGATCGCTATCTCATTCTGGCACGCCTCGGCGAAGGCGGGATGGGACGGGTGTATCTGGCGGAGCACGTGAAGATGAACCGCCAATGCGCGATCAAAGTGATGAACCCGTCGCTCGTGAACGACACCGAGTCGTCACAGCGATTCGCGCGCGAGGCGTCGAACGCCGCGCGCATTTTGCACCCGAACGTCGCCGCGGTCTTCGACTACGGCGAAGCGGACAAGGTCGTCTACCTGGTCATGGAGTACGTCGACGGCGAGTCGCTGTCGTCGATCCTCCAGAAAGACGGCGCGCTCGATCCGCGCCGCGCGATCGATCTCGCGCGCCAGGTCGCCGACGGACTCCATGCCGCGCATGAGCTCGGCATCGTCCATCGCGATCTCAAGCCCGACAACGTCATCGTCACACGGAATCGCGCGGGCAAAGAGATCGCAAAGGTCGTCGACTTCGGTATCGCGAAGGCGGTAAACGACTCGAAGGAAGACGCGCTCACCAAGAGCGGACTCGTGATCGGCACGCCCGAGTACATGAGTCCCGAGCAGCTGCTCGGTGATCCGGTCGACGCGCGCACCGACGTGTACGCGCTCGGCTGCATTCTCTTCCAGTGTCTGACGGGCAATGCCGCGTTCGCCGCCGACACTCGCGAGCAGATGATTCGACGACGCCTGCACGAGCCGGCGCCGCACATTCGAGATCTCATACCGGCGTTGCCGGCGCGGCTCGACACGCTGATCGTGCACATGCTGGCCCGCTCGCCGAGCGATCGGGTGGCGACGGCGGCGGAAGCACGCGATCAGCTGGATCCGGCGTTGACGTTGAGCGGCTGGGATCCGCGCACGATGACGCAGGGCGTGGGCGACAGCAGCGACGCGACGAGCATTATGCCGGCCGCGGTGATCACGGCGCCGACGGACACACAGGTCGGCGGCACGAGCGTCGCACCGGCGAAGAAGGGCGGGCGCGGAGCGTTGATCGGATCGTTGATCGGCGTGGTCGCGATCGCGGCGGCGGTCGTGTTCTTCGTGAACCGGCCGCATGGGAAGCAACCGGCGGCGACTCCTCCGACGACGGTTCAGACCGACTCGGCGCACGCGGCGCCACCCGGGGTCGCCGCGACGAATCCCGCGATTGACACGTCAGGGACAGCGAAGGGGCCCGGGGCGTTGGTATCGCCTAAGGCTGATACGACACCTCCGAAGCCGTTAAAACCGGCTCTCGACACCGCCGCGATCTCAGCGCTCGTCGTCGCAATCAAGAGCGGCGACATCGAGAAGGTGGCGCAGAAGTTCCCGGGAATGACCGACGATCAGCGAAAGTACCTGAGCTTCATCTTCAATCCGAATCAGACGATCGGCGCGACCAAGGCGGTTTGGGCTTCGGCGACGTTTACCGGCGACACGGCGAAGATGCCGCTCGAAATCCGTGTCCCTGTGACGCAGAAAGGAACCGGATCGACGACGTTGGTGGCGCTCAAATACGGCGCGGTCTTCGTCCAGAGCAAGAGCGGGAAATACGCTCTCGTCGCCTTGCTCCCGCGACAATAGAGCAGCAGCGGAAGTCCCGGAAACATCAACGGCGTCAAGGCGATGTTCTTTCGCTCTTGACGCCGTCTTTTTTTGGGAGGCTTCGGTTTTGGAAGTGTCGGAGTTTTGGAAATCTCGTTCGAGGACTTCGGAGTTCGGCAATTTCGTCCTATGGAGTTTTCTTGCCGATCTTCGTCTTCACTTCGTTCGAGACTTCGTCGAGGAGGGCGTTGTCGACTCCAACGTCCCATTCGTCGTCGCGCTGCCAGTTCGCCTCGGCGCGCACGAGGACCTGCTTCCAATCCTCGCCGACGAAACGGATGATCACACGCGTGCGATAGCGAAGGTCGGGCATGCCGGCGCGCGAGAAGCTCGCCTGCCAGGGCGTCATGAGAAAGCCTGCCTTCTGATCGCTGACGTCGATCGAATACTTCGACGAGAGCACTTCGTTCGCCCCGCGCCAGAGCGTCGTCTTGGACACGCCTTCGCGTACATCGATGAGGCGCGAGACCTTGAGATCGGCCGTGGTCCGCGAGAACGACGGTGGCGGGCCACCGGTGGTGAGCGGCGCCGGCGTAGGAGCGGGGGTCGTCACCGGGCGACCAGCTCCGGTCGCACCTCCCCCGGCGCCACCGCCTCCGCAGGCCGTCACGACGAGCGCGACGCACGCCGCGGCCACCGGAGCAAGGCGACGAGTCCAGACGACGAACGTTGCGGACCGCGGCATCGCGGGTGACTCCGTGAAGGTTTGGCGCAGGTGCGCTTGCGCTCTCATGCCACCATTGATTCTAGTGCTCGCGCTCATGATTGCCGCTGGCTTGTTCTCGAGGGGTGAGGTTTGCAGGGGACGGATCGCGCACGTCCTTGTACGGCGGAATCTCGTACAACCGCTCGACAATCTCGATCGCCATTCCCTGCGGCGCTAGTTCCTGTGCCGCCCGGAAAGGAATCCGGTTCAAAGATTGCCGCCGCACGCTGCCCGCGATGCCCAGAATGCGCTGCGCTCGATCCATGCTCCCCCGACGTTCGCCGCCGAGACGAGAATCGTCCGGTATCGCCAAGTGGTAGACCCCCGCCAGCGCGGCGGCCGTCACGCTTTCACCGAGCTGTCAGCCCGGCAAAATCACTGTACACACTGACCCATCGGGTCCGGCTTGGGATGATCGACCACCGGCCGATGCTCGAGGTTCGCCACCTTGAGCGCAATGTCGTACACCAGCGTCGCGACACGCGCGAGATGGTCGTAGTCGATGTACTGCGGCTCGTCGGTCACCTCGTGGTAGTCGCGGTGGCCGCCGGTCGAGAAGAAAGCGATCGGAATTCCGTATCGCGCGTACTCGTAATGGTCGCTGCGGCAGTAGTACTGCTGCGGATGTCCATTTGCGTCGAACTGATAGTCGATCTTGAACGGCCTCGGCTGCGTCTTGTTGACCGCCTCGACGATGTCTCCCAGTTCGGTCGAGAGCCGGCGGGAGCCAATCAGTTGCAGGTACGTTGGCCCGCCGCCTTTGATGTCGTATGACGCGCCGCGCCCGATCATGTCCATGTTGAGCTGCGCGACGATCGAATCGCGCGGGACCGTTGGATGGTCGGTGAAGTACTGCGAGCCCCAGAGGCCTTTCTCTTCTCCGGCGTGCCAGACGAAGAGAATGGAGCGCTTCGGTTTGGCCGGGCCTTTCGCGAACGCTTCGGCGATTTCCAGCGTGGCCACGGTGCCCGAGCCGTCGTCGTCGGCGCCGTTGTAGATCGAGTCCAGCCGCGGCGGATTTTTCTTCCGGAGGCTGTCGATGATCTGCCGAATTTTCGTCTGCTCCTCGGCCGTCGCCGGGCGGTCGCGATCGTCCTCGCCCTGCGGACGGACGACTGCGTCGAACGCGCGAAGAGAATCGTGATCCACCGGCGTGTGGTTGAAGCCGATATGATCGTTATGCGCGCCGATCGCGACGTATTGGCCGGCAAGTTTGGGATCGCTCCCCTTGAGAATCGCGACTACGTTGCGCGCCGGAGCGCGGACCGAATCGAAGACGATCGCGCCGTGGATGGTCCCACCCGGCGCGGCGCGCGTGAGGCTGTCGAGCGACTTGCCCGCGAGCGCGGCGCCCATCGCCCGCGTGACGTATAAGAACGCCGGCAGCATTTCCTGTGGCATGCCGCCGGGCGGCGGGTCGTCGAGCCCCTCGGACGCCTCCATCAGCGCCTTCCGCTCATCGGGCTCGAAGCCCTCGAGCGAGACGACCGCCACGGCCGCGGACTTGAGATAGTAGCCGGTGAGCGGCTGTCGATAGCCGGCGATCAGCGGTTTGCCATTGGGCCCGTTGGCCACCGCGAGGACCACGAACTTTCCTTCGGCGGCCGTCGGCGCGACGAGCTTCGCCGTGTCCACCGGGAGCGTGAGCGTCCCTCCGAAGATGACCTGTGTGTTGTCGATCGGCCGCACCTTGCCGCCAAACAACGAGTTATCGCGCGGAACGAAATCGGTGCCCAGGGCGAACGACTTTCCCTCGATGCTTATGGAAGTCTTCGGCGACACCTTGTGATCGAAGACCGGGAGATCCTGGAAGAAGGTTCCGCTGTCGCCGGCAGGGGTCAGGCCGAGTCTCCGCACTTCGGATTCGATGTAGGCCGTCGCCTTGAGGTGGTATTGCGTGCCGAGTTCGCGCCCCATCATCGAATCGTCGGCGAAGATATAGAGGCGAGTCATCAAGTCGGCCGCAGTGATCGCGGCGGTCGTCGGCTCGGGTGTGTGCTTGAGAGGCAACGATTTGGCCGCCGCCGGAGCAGCGGGCGCCTTCTGCGCCGCGATGTCCACCGGCAGTGAGGCGAGTGACAGCGTCGCGACCGCCGACGCGGCGAATCGCACGCGACCCCCAAATCGAGACCCAAAACGAGACGTGGCCACGGCCGGCTCCCGAGAGGTGACGACACCGGAATATCAAACTTCATGCGACGGCGACGCGACCCTCGAGATGTAAGGGTCGCGCAAGTCGTGACGCCCCAACGCCTCCAGCCCGGCTGTTTGCGCCGCCGCCCGGCGCGCGTAGCTTCAAGCTCAGCAGCGTTTCCCCGACGGCGCGCGTTAGCACGCGAGACGCCCGCGTGCCGACACCCGCAACTTCATGAAAATCAGCGTTCCATCCGAATCCGCTCCCCGCGAGCAGAGGGTCGCACTCGCGCCTGACAGCGTGGCGCGGCTCGTCAAACAACTGAAGCTCGAGATCGCCGTGCAGCGCGGGGCTGGGATTCGCGCCGGCTTCCGCGACGACGCGTATCAGGCGGCCGGCGCGACCATCGTGCCCGACGCGGCCGCGGCCTTCGCCGCTGCCCCGGTGATCGCGAAGGTCCAGCCCCCGGACTCTCAGGAGATTGCCCGAATCGCCGAGGGGTCGACCCTCATCTCTCTCCTGAGGCCGGGTCAGAGCGCCGACGTCGTGCAGGCTCTTGCCGAGCGGCGCGTTTCCGCTCTCGCCCTCGAGCTCGTTCCCCGCATCACACGCGCCCAGTCGATGGATGTGCTCTCGTCGCAGAGCACCGTCTCCGGCTACAAAGGCGTGCTGATCGGCGCCTCGGCGCTGGGAAAGTTTCTCCCGATGCTCACGACGGCCGCCGGCAACATTTCGCCGGCGAAGGTCTTCGTGATCGGTGCGGGCGTCGCCGGCCTTCAGGCGATCGCCACCGGCCGGCGATTGGGCGGCGTGGTGTCGGCCTTCGACGTGCGCCCCGCCGCTCGCGAACAAGTGCTCAGCCTCGGCGCAACGTTCGTCGCGAACGAGCTGGTCGCCGAAGACGCGCAAGCCGCGGGCGGGTATGCGCGAGCACAGACGACGGACGAACAGACGCGCACACTCGCCGCGATCGCGGGACACATCAAGGATCAGGACCTCGTCGTCACCACCGCGGCGATTCCCGGACGTCCCGCGCCCAAGCTGATCACGGCCGAGATGGTGGCATCGATGCGTGCCGGCTCGGTGATCGTGGACCTCGCCGCGGAGACGGGCGGCAACTGCGTGCTGTCGAAGCCCGGCGAAACAGTCGAGGCTCACGACGTCACGATCATCGCGCCGCTCAACGTGCCGAGCACCGTGGCGTTCCACGCCAGCCAGATGTTCGGCCGGAACATCTTCGAGCTGCTCAAGCATCTCGTGAAGGACGGCGTTCTCCAACTCGACCCGACGGACGAGATCACCGGCGCGATGTTGATGACCCACGACGGACGGGTGCTCAAACAATGAATCTTCTCGAACTGTACGTCTTCATGTTGGCGGCATTCGTCGGCTTCATGGTCATCTCGCGCGTGCCGCCGCTCCTCCACACGCCGCTGATGGCGGCGACGAACGCCATCTCCGGCATCTCGCTGGTCGGTTCGCTGATCGCGGCGGGCTCGGCGCGCGATCACGTGGCGACGATCCTCGGATTCATCGCCGTCGTCGCCGCGTCGAGCAACATCGTCGGCGGATTCCTCATCACCGACCGCATGCTGCGGATGTTCAAGTCGGGCAGCGACAACAAGGCGGGACCGCGCTGATGCGCGAGCTCTTCATCCAGGCGAGCTACCTCATCGCCTCCGCGCTGTTCATTCTTGGACTGCGCAGCCTCACTCGCCCCGACCGAGCCCGCCGCGGCATGCAGCAGGCGGCGGTGGGCATGTTGTTCGCCATCGTCGGCACGCTGCTGAACCACACCCTCGTCGACTACCGCTGGATCGCCGCCGGACTCGTTCTCGGCGTGGTGATCGGCTACCCGATGGGCCAGTGGGTGCCGATGACGGCGATGCCGCAGCGAATCGCGATCGCGCTCACGTTCAGCGCGCTCGCCGCGACGCTCGTCGGTGTCGCCGAGTATCACTCGGAGATCGTCGCCGGCGGGCTGCCCACGCGCGCGACGATGCTCGCGCTGGACTTCGAGATCATTCTCGGATCCATCACCGTCGGCGGAACGATCGTCGCGGCGGGCAAGCTCCAGGAATGGATTACATCGAGGGCCGTCACGTACACGGGTCAGAATCTCGTAAACGCGGCGTTTTTCCTCGGCATCATTGCGCTGGCGGTTTACACGATCGTCGACCCGGCGGCCGGCTGGGCGTTCTACGCGATGATCGCGGCGTCGTTCGTGTTCGGCATCCTGTTCGTCATACCGATCGGCGGCGCGGACATGCCGGTGGTCGTCGCGTTGCTCAACTCGTACTCCGGCCTCGCGTCGTGCGCGATGGGGTTCGCGATCGGCAACGTCATCCTGATCATCAGCGGCTCGCTCGACGGCGCGTCGGGATTCATCCTGTCGATCCTGATGAGCAAGGCCATGAACCGGTCGTTCAGGAACGTGCTCTTCGGCGCGTTCGGCAGCGAGACGGCCGCGATCGGCGCCAAGTCGTCGGCCGGGTTGAGCGTCCGCTCGATCAGCGTCGAAGACGCCGCGATCCAACTCGCGTACGCGCAGCTCGTGATCGTGATTCCCGGCTACGGCATGGCCGTCGCGCAGGCGCAGCACGCCGTGCGCGAGCTCGCCGAGTTGATCGAAAAGCGCGGCGGCGAAGTCAAATTCGCCGTTCACCCGGTGGCCGGGCGAATGCCAGGCCATATGAACGTCCTTCTCGCCGAAGCGAACGTGCCGTACGACAAGCTGTACGACATGGACGAGATCAACAGCGAGTTCGATCGCGCCGACGTCGCGCTGGTCATCGGTGCGAACGACGTCGTGAACCCGGCGGCGCGCAACGACAAAGCGTCGCCCATCTACGGGATGCCGATTCTGAACGCGGATCATGCCAAGAGCGTGATCGTTCTCAAACGCGGCATGTCCGCCGGTTTCGCCGGGATCGAGAACGAGCTGTTCTACGACAAGCGCACGAGCATGCTGTTCGGCGACGCCAAGGCCTCGCTCACGGGCCTCATCACCGAAATCAAGAACGTCTGACCGCGGGAAAGGCGCGCGATCACACACGCGCCGAGCCGCCCGAGGTCAGCCCCACCCCGAACCCGGCCGCGCTGAAGAGCGCAGCAGGCGAAATTTGAGAGCAAGGTTCGGATAGCTCGGCGGCGCGGTGCGGGGGTAGGTTGCGCGTGCCTACCAACGGGAGCAAATCATGGCGACGATGGCCGTCACTTCGAACGAAACGACCAGGATCTCGAGCTCCACCGCCTGGCATGCGGTCGAGCGGAGAGACTCGACCTACGACGGACGCTTCGTGTACGGCGTCCGCTCGACGGGGGTGTTTTGCAAGCCGTCGTGTCCGTCGCGGCGCGCGTTGCGCGCGAACGTCGAGTTCTTTTCGACGACCGCCGAAGCGGAGCGCGCGGGCTTTCGTGCGTGTCGCCGTTGCAAGCCGACGGATGCCGGAGTCCATCCCGCCGTCGAGCGCGCGCGCGAATACCTCGACGCGCACACCGACCGTCTCGTGTCGCTCGACGAATTGGCCGCGGCGGTCGGGATGAGCGCATCGCACGTGCAGCGTTCGTTCAAGCGCGTCGTGGGCGCCTCGCCGAAGGCGTATCAGGCCGAAGCTCGCATGCGGCGCTTCAAGGCGCGTTTGCGCGCCGGCGACACGGTGAGTCGCGCCACATACGAAGCCGGATTCGGGTCGAGCAGTCGCGTGTACGAGCGTGCCGCGCAGTCGTTGGGTATGACACCCGCCTCCTATCGGCGAGGCGGTGCCGGCGTTCGGATCGCTTACACGATCGAAGACGCACCGATCGGGCGCGTGCTGGTTGCGACGACGGAACGCGGAGTGTGTGCGGTCGAGCTCGGCGCCACGGACGCCGATGTCGAGCGCGCGCTTCGCGCCGATTTTCCGAAGGCCTCCATCGATCGCGACGACTCGGCGAATGGAACGTGGGTGCGCGCCGTACTCGATCGCGTGCGCCATCCGGAACAACAGCCGTCGAATCGAATACCGTTGGATCTGACCGGAACCGAGTTTCAGCGCCGCGTTTGGAACGCGCTTCAGGCGATTCCGGCGGGCGAACGCCGATCGTACGCGCAGGTGGCCCACGCAATCGGCGCTCCCGGCGCGAGTCGCGCCGTCGCGCAGGCGTGCGCCGGCAACCGTGTCGCGGTTGTGGTGCCCTGCCATCGGGTCGTTCGCGGCGACGGACAGCTCTCCGGTTACAAGTGGGGCGTCGACCGGAAACGCCTCCTGCTCGCCCAAGAAAGCGAATAACCGGCACCGGGCGGCGGACCGGTCGATGGCCGGACCGGTCCACTCGAACCTGCCCTCCCGTCCCACCTCGCTTGCGATGCGCGCGCCCCACGCCCATTATACCGCGCGACGGTATAGCGCTCGATGATATAGGACTCGGGGAACGGCGCATCATGACGAACCGCGACACCATCGACCCGACAGGCCCGCTCTCGGTGCAGGTCTTTCAGATCCTGCTTTCGCTGGTCGACGACGACCTGCATGGCTACGCCATCATCCAGGACGTCGCGCGGCGAACGGACGGAGAAATCCGGCTGACGGCCAGCACGCTGTACGCCGCCGTGAAGCGTTTGCTCGACAACGGGTGGATCGAGGAGCTACGCCAGCGTCCGCGCGCCGGCGACGACTCACGCCGGCGATACTACCGCCTGACGCCGCGCGGGCGACAGGCCGCCCGCGCCGAGGCGCTGCGCGTCGAGCGGCTCGCGGGCATGGCCAGATCCAAGCAACTCATCGGCGCGCGACGATGATCGTCCGTGCGTACCGCGCCCTGTTGGCGATCCTGCTGCCGTCGCGATTTCACGACGCGTTCGCCGACGACATGGTCGGCGTGTTCAGCGAACTAGCGCGGCGGCGGGGCGCGCGCGCCTTGTTCGAAGAGCTCCCCGGACTGATCGCGCTCGCCGTGCGCGCCCGGCGCAGCGATCGAACGACGCGAGCCCACGAGGTCGATAGCAGGCTGGAGGAAAACATGTTGGATTCGTTGACGCAGGACATCAGGTTCGCGGTCCGCGCGCTCTTGAGCGCGCCGGCCTTCTCGCTCGTCGCGATTCTGACGCTGGCGCTGGGGATCGGCGCGAACAGCGCGATCTTCAGCGTGGTAAACGGCGTCCTGCTCAGACCGCTCGCCTTTCCCGACCCCGAGCGGTTGGTGAGTGTGCGCCAAGTCGAGATCGTGAAGGGCGTCTCGAATACCACCACCGTTTCGGCGGTGAATCTCGATGACTGGCGCGCGCGTCGCCGGATGCTCGTCGACATCGGAGGCTATTTCTACATCGAAGGAATGAGCGGTACCGATCTCACTGGAATCGGGGAACCGCAGCGCATCTCGACCACTTTCGTTTCGCCGGGATTTTGGAATACCCTCGGCGTCGCGCCCGAAGTCGGCCGCGTTCCGCGCGACGAGGAGATGGTGCGCGGCGCGAACGACAAGCTGGTCGTGCTGAGCCACGACTTCTGGCAGCGCCAGTTCGGTGGAGAACGCTCCGTCGTCGGGCGACGCGTCACGCTCGGCGGCGACTCATACGAGATCGTCGGCGTGATGCCGCCCACCTTCCGTTTTCCGGCGCCCGACGTCCAGATGTACATCCCGTTTTCGACGATCCCCGATCAGTCGATTCCGCGCATTCGCCCCGTACGCATCATGAACGTCGTCGCTCGGATGAAGCCCGGCGTCACCATCGCTCAGGCGAGCGCCGAGATGAACGTGATCACGCGTGGACTCGCCGCGGAATACGAGGACGACCGCAACCTCGGCGGTGCGGCGGTGACGCCGCTTCGCGACTCGATCGTGGGAAAGGTGCGAGCCAGCTTGCTCGTGTTGCTGGGCGCGGTGGGATTCGTGCTCATCATCGCCGCGGTGAACCTCGCGAGCCTGTTGCTCGCGCGCGCCACGTCGCGCGAGCGAGAATTGGCGATTCGCGTCGCACTCGGCGCCGGCCGATCCCGCGTCATTCGCCAGCTGTGCACCGAGAGCATGGTTCTGGCGATCGTCGGCGGTGTGCTGGGGATCGGAGTCGCGGTGTTGGGCAAGGCCGGGCTCCTTCGCCTCGCGGCCGGACAGCTCCCCCGGGCCGAAGAGGTGGGGCTCGACTACCGCGTGGTGTTGTTCACCGCGGGGCTGACCATCGTCACCGGCGTCGCGTTCGGGTTGATTCCGGCGATTCGCGCCTCGTCGCCCGAGCTGCAGCAGTCGTTGCGCGAAGGATCGCGCGGGGCCACCAGCGCGGCCGGTGGACTGCGAAACGCACTGGTCGTGGCCGAGGTGGCGCTGGCCGTCGTACTCGTGGTCGGCGCCGGCCTCATGACACGAAGCTTCGTGAAGCTGCTGCAAGTGGATCTCGGATTCAAACGCGATCACCGCGTCGTCGTGAACTACAGCATTTCAACCGCGCGCCACTCGACGGCGGCCGAGATGCGCGACACGTATCGCGAAATGCTGAACCGCGTGCGGCAAGTACCGGGCGTCATCGCCGCCGGAGCCGTGCGAGACATTCCCTTCCGCGGCGACGGTGAGACGATCGGCTTCATGCCGCCGGGGGTGACGCGCGGTGCCGACGGCGAGCTGCCGCGCGCGACGCTGATGTTCACGAGCGATGGATTCTTTTCGACGATGGGCATCCCGCTCGTCGCCGGCCGCGATCTCTCGCAACAGGATCGCATCGGCGCGCCGATCGCGCTCGTCGTGAACGAGGCTCTGGCCAAGAAATATTTCCCCGACCGAAGCCCGATCGGGCAGACGATCACCTTCGGTGACACCAACCATTTCGCGATCGTCGGCGTGGTCGGCGACGTTCATCAAGGCACGGTCGACGAGACGCCGGCACCGCGCATCTACGCGAGCGCGTACCAGATCTTCCGGGTGAAAGTGAATCTCGTGGTGCGAGCGCAAGGCGATCCACAACTGATGATCAAACGCATCGAGGATGCCGTGCGCGCCGTCGATCGGCAGCAGACGTTCACGGGCGCGTTCACGCTCGACGACGCCGTCGGCGAGGCGGTGGCGCGTCCGCGCTTGCTCGCCGTGTTGCTCGGACTTTTCGGCACGATGGGCCTCGTCCTCGGCGCGTTGGGCATCTACGGCGTGCTGTCGTATCTCGTCACGCAGCGCACGCGCGAGATCGGCGTCCGCGTCGCGCTCGGCGCGCGAGCGTCGTCGGTGCTCGGCATGATCGTCTGGCGGGGGCTTCGCCTCGCGGGACTCGGCGTGCTCGTGGGAATCGCCGCCGCCCTCGCCCTGACGAGACTGATGCAGGGAGTTCTCTACGGCGTGACGCCGACCGATCCCCTTACGTTCGTCGGAGTGGCGCTGACGTTGCTCGCCGTGGCGGCGGGGGCGAGCTGGATTCCGGCTTGGAGAGCGACCAAGGTCGATCCGCTGGTCGCCCTCCGAGCCGAGTAGTTCCGACCGCTATTCGCGCATCGCTTCGACCGGGTCGATCTTCGCGGCACGACGTGCCGGAGCGGCGCTCGCGAGCACGGCGACGACCAGCAACACCAGGGCAGTTGCCGCGAGCACGAACGGATCGCTTGGGCTGACGTCGAAGAGCAGCGAGCGGAGCAGCCGTGTCCCCGCGAGCGCGCAGACGATGCCGAGCGCGACGCCGGCCGCGACGATCGCGAGCGATTGGCCGACGACCAATCGCGTCACCGCGCCGAGCTGCGCGCCGAGCGCGATGCGAATGCCGATTTCGCTTCGCCGCTGCCCGACGACGTACGCGATCACGCCGTAGATGCCGACGGCGCTCAACGCCAGGGCGATCGCCGCGGCGATGAGCATGAGGAGCATCGTGAACGACGTCTGGGCCATCGACTTCGCGACGACGAGCTCCATCGGTTGCACGTCGGCGACGATCGCTTTCGGCTCGACCTGCGCGAGCATCGCGCGAATCGCCGGCACCAGTGCCGACGTGCTCACGCCGGGCGCTTTGACCACGAGCGTCAAGTCCGAGCCGACGTTCCAGTCCGGCGACGCCGCCGTGCCGAGCATGGGCAGCAATACCTCTTGAATTGGCGGATTCTGAAGCCCGTTCGACCGGAGATCCTCCGTCACGGCGACGACCGGGAAAGCGTTGGTCGCGTTGAACGGCTTGACGATGTGTCCGAGCGCGCTGCGATCCTCCCAAAACCGCTTGGCGAAGGCGGTGGTGACGACCGTCGGCGCGGTGCGCGCCTCGAGCGATTCCCACGTGGGCGCCGTCCCTTGGAACTTGATCCCCATCGTCTCGAGGTAGCCGGGCGTGATCACACCCATCGGCATGCAGTTGCCCGACTCGCCGAGCGAGTTCGTCACGTCGACCGTGAGCCCGCTGCAGCCCCATCCCCCGGAAAGCGGAAGCTGGTCGACCGCGCCGGCGTGGACCACGCCGGGTATCGCGCCGACTCGCGTGATGAACGAATGCCAGAACGTCTCGGCTTGCTGCGGTACCCGGTAGCCGCGCGGCAGGATGATCGACATCGTCTCGACGCCACTCGGATCGAACCCGGGATGCACCCGCCGCAGCTTGGCGAAGCTCTCGGCCATGAGCCCGGCGCCCGCGAGTAGCACCACCGCCAGCGCGACCTGAGCGAGCACCAGTCCACGACGTGCCGTTTCACGCGACTTGGAAGACGTGAGGCCTCGGCCGCCGTCGCGCAACGACGAGACGTCGAGCTTCGCCGCACCGAGCGGAAGCACACCGAGGACGATCCCGAAAGCCAGCGCCGATCCGAGACAGAATGCCACGCCGCGCGAATCGACCGCCACCTCGGCCAGACGCGGCAGCGTTTGCGGCGCGATCGCGAGCACGACGTGCAGCAGTATCGCCGCGATAGCGATCGCCGCGATGCCGGCGGCAACCGCGAGCAAGATGCTTTCCGTGAGATAGTGGATCGCCATGTGCGCTCGATCCGCGCCGAGCGCCGTGCGCACGGCCACCTCGCGGCGACGCGCGTCGATGCGAACGAGGAATAGGTTCGCCACATTCGCCGCCGCGATCAGCAGTACGAACGCAACGGCGCCGAAGATCAGCCACAGCCGGCGCACGATCGACGCGCCGACGACGTGATCGCGAAGCGACGTCACGTTCATCGCAAATCCGGATCGGTCGAGAAACGCCTTCCGGTAGACGGTCGGATACTCCTCTTGCATGCGCTGCTGGACGAGCTTGATGTCGGCGAGCGCAGCGGCAACGGTGATGCCCGGCTTGATCAAACCGATGGCCGGATGCGTGTGGTTATTGACCGGTGGGTCGTCCGGATTGAGATGTTCGCGAATCCACACGTCCGCTTTCACGTCGGGAATCGTCGCGCCTGCTGGTAACACGCCGATGATCTCGAGCGTCGTCGTGTCGCCCGTCATCAATCGTTTCCCGACGATGTGCGGATCTCCGCCGAAACGGCGGAGCCAATAGCCGTGCGAGATCAGCGCGTAGTGGGGATCGCCGTTGGGAAGCCGTTCGTCGTCTTCGCTGATCGCGCGCCCCAGTTCGGGTCGAATGCCGAGCAACCGAAACACGCTCGCGCTCACGTCCACCTCGGGCACCCGCTCGGCGGGATGCGACGCGTCTCCCGGTACGACGAGCATGTCCTCGTCGTACATCGCGATGTCGGCGAGTACTCGGCTGTTCTTCTTGAAGTAGAAGTACTGTCCCCTGGAGAGCATGTACTCCTCGCCTTCCTTCACCTTCGGCCAGAGCGTGCCTAGATGAACGAGCCGGTCGGCGTGGGGATAGGGAAGCGGGCGAATCACCACGCGGTCGAGAAGCGTGAAAATCGTCGTCGCCGCGCCGAGGCCGAGCGCGAGCGTGAGCGCGGCGATGAGTGAGAACGAGGGCGCGCGTCCGAGCGAGCGTGCCGCGTGGCGTGTCTCGCGCGCTATGGCGTCGAACATTTCCATGCGATTCCTCCGGCGCAGCATGTCGTCGTCGATTGCGCGTGCCTGTCGGCGATAGGCCTCGTAGTCTCCGAACCGGCGCCGCGCTTCTCGTTCGGCTTCGTCGCGCGACAGCCCTTCGGCCTGCATCAGCTCTTCGACGCGTCCGTCGAGGTGAAAGCGCAGCTCGTCGTCGAGCGCGCGATCGGCGGGGCGGCCGCCGCCGGGAATTCGAAAGACGCGTCTCACCGCGTTGCTCCGGCCGCCGCGCCGCGCGCCTCGAGCACCAGACCGACGACGCCCGCGTAGCGCGTCCATCGCACGTGTTCGGCGGCGAGATGCTTTCGACCCATCGTGGTGAGGCGGTAGAACTTCGCCTTGCGATTTCGGTCGGTGTATCCCCAGTCGGCCTCGAGCCAGCCTTTGCTCTCCATGCGGTGGAGCGCGGGATAGAGCGCGCCTTCTTCGATCTGGAGTTGATCGTTGGTGGCGTTCTGGATCCAACGCACGACGGCAAGTCCGTGCATCGGTCCCCAGGACAGAGTCTTGAGGATGAGAAGATCGAGGGTGCCGCGAACGAGGTCGAGCTCGGGCTGGTTCATTTGAGCAGATCTCCGGTCACCGAAGACCACAAGCGATCCTTTACCTAAGGTTCTTAGGGTCAGACAGCAAGACCCGCGAAACGGTTGCCTCCAGCCTGGGGCCGATGGGGCGGTCTGTGACCCCGGCCTCACTCAACCAGTTTGGCAAGTGATGACTCACCGTCTGTTTCTCTTCCTCGCTGTACCCATGCTCGCGGCGTGCTCGGCGGCGCCGAATCTGGCGCCGGCCGACGGCGAGCTTCCTCTGGGCACGTGGGGCGGCGACAGCGCCGGGATGATCGTGAGCGATACGTCGCTCCACCTGCACGTCGGCTGCACGTTCGGCGACGTCTCGGGGAGAGTGCAAGTGAACTCGGACGGCACCTTTGACGTCTCGGGCAACTACACGCTGCACGCGTATCCCATCGCCGTCGGCCCGACCGACCCGGCGCGTTTTACGGGAAAAGTGAGCGGCGCGACCGCGACCGTCACGGCGATCATCACGGACACGGCACAGCATCAGACCGTCGTTCACGGCCCAGTGCTCGTGTCGCTGGGAGTCACGCCTCGACTCGGGCCGTGCCCGATCTGTGCGCGGCCAGTGATCACCAAATCGCTGTCGACGCGGATCGAAGAGCGCGTGGCGCGCGTTGTCGCCCGCATGCGCCGCGCGATCAGCTAGAACGAGGATTGGTCGTCGAAGGCCGGCCTGAGGTAAGATCCATCAGGCTATGAGCGACACGCGGCGCGACACCCGGCACGACCCCGGCACCGAGCGCGCGAGGGCACGCGGCGACGCCCACTCGTTCTCGCGGCGATTTACCGTTGGTTCGACGGATCTTCGCGTCGGTACCGCGGGGTGGACCGATCGGACGCTCACCGCGCACGGAGTCTTCTATCCGGACGACGCCAAAACGCCGGAGGACCGGCTGCGCTATTACGCGTCTCGGTTCGCGCTGGTGGAGGCCGACATGGGCTTCTACGCGATCCCGGACCGGGCGCTCACGGAGCGATGGGTCGAGCGCACACCCGGCGACTTCGTGTTCGACGTCAAAGGCCACGCGCTGATGACCGGCCATGCGACCGACGTCGCCCGCCTCCCGCGCCTGATTCGCGACGAGCTGCCTTCGGAGCTTGGTCCTCGCGTGTACGCCAAGGACCTGCCTGAGTCGATTCAGGGCGACGTATGGCGCCTCTTTAGCGACGCCATGGCGCCACTGCATGAGTCTGGAAGACTTGGAGCGATTCTTCTCCAGTTCGCGCCTTGGGTGGTCCCAAACCGGGGAACCCCGGCCATGCTCACCAAAATCCGTGAGCGGCTCGGCGACCTTCCCGTGTCCACGGAGTTCCGCCACCCAAGCTGGCTCGCTCCTCGTCTGCGAGAGCGCCTGTGGGCCCAGCTTCGCGATCACGGGATGACCTACGTGGTCGCGGACACGCCGCCAGGCACCAAGACCAGCCTGCCCATCGTTCCCGCCGTCACGACACCGGGTTTGGCGGTCGTTCGGCTGCACGGGCGGCGAAGCGAGCTCTGGGGTGCGCGCGAGGCGACTGTCCTCGAGAAATACCGCTACCTCTACGACGCCGACGAGCTCGCCGAGTGGCTGCCGACGATTCTGGAGCTCGCCGAGGCGGCCGAACGCGTGCACGTCGTCTTCAACAATTGCTACGCGAACTACGGAACGACAAACGCGGCCGAATTGGCCGCGTTGATCGATGACACGATGAAGTGATGCGCGGAGGCTTACGCCGCGAGCTTACCCGTCGGCATCCAAATCGGAGTGCCCTTTTCGGGCTCGCCAATGCACTGATAAACAGCCGGCGGAAATCCGTAGACGCCAATCTCCAGAATGTCGCCTGCCTTCACCGTGACATGCTGGCCGAGGGCATCCACCGCGGCGACGAAGGACTCGCTCTCGATGACGCCATCTTGCCGCGAGGCCAGGCCTCGCACTGAAAAACGGAATTGGGACATTTAGTTGCCTCGCGGTTGTTTCCAGATTTTAGTACCCCTGGCGTTCCCGCCGGTTGCAGGCCGCCAGAGCCCCGCCGGTGTGTTGCGGGGTATCACGTCACCGACGAACCACGTATTTCGACCACGACACTTCTGATGCGACTTACCCGTCTTGTTCCCACGCTCGTAGCAACCGGCGCCGCGCTCGTCGTCTCCGCCGGCGCACAGCAACCGCGAACGATCACCTTCGATGACTTCGCCGCCGTCCGCGGCGTCGGCGATCCGCAACCTTCGCCCGACGGGAAGCTGGTCCTGTACGCCGTTCGCACGACGGATGTTTCCGCCAACAACCGCTCGTCTCACACGTACGTCGTTCCGGCCGCCGGCGGTTCACCGAAGCCGTTCCCCGGTGCCGACGTCTCGGCGACAGAGGCGCGCTGGTCTCCAGATGGAAAACGCGTCGCATACATCGCGAGCGGACAACTGTGGATCGCGGACGCGACCGGCGGAACACGAAAGCAGCTCACCGATCTGAACGGCGGAGCGACCGGACCGATCTGGGCTCCGAACGGCGATCAAATCGTTTTCACGTCCGCCGTCTACCCCGACTGCACTACCGACACGTGCAACACCGCCAAAGCCAAGGCTGCGGCGGACAGCAAAGTGAAGGCGCACATCGCCGATCAGTTGATGTATCGGCACTGGAACGCGTGGGATGAGGGAACGCGGTCACATCTTTTCACGGTTTCGGTAGACGGCGGCGCGCCACGCGATCTCGTCCCCGGCGCGAAGTACGACATTCCCCCCGGCCCTTTCGGCGGAAGCGAAGGGTACGCGTGGTCACCCGACGAACGTGAGCTGGCGTACACCGCGAAGGATCAGGGGCGAAACGACGCGACGACGACGGACTTGAACGTCTACGTCATCGCGGCGACAGGCGGCGCTGCCACCGTGATCACCGGGGCAAACAAGGGCGCCGACGCGAACCCCGTGTATTCGCCCGACGGACGGTTCATCGCATATGCGTCGCAGGCGCGCGCCGGTTTCGAGTCGGATCGACAGCGGCTGATGCTCTATGATCGCACGCGGCGCGCGAGCCGCGAGCTGCTGCCCAAGTGGGACCGCAACGCAGACGCATACTTCTGGTCTCCGGACTCGAAGGTCGTCTACGTGCAGACCACCGATGCCGGACGCGACAAGCTCTATCGCGTCGACCTTTCCGCCGCGGGCGACGCGAGCGCGCCGCAGCTCGTCGTCGGTGAGCACAACAACACCGCGTTCGCGCTCTCCCACGACGGCCACACGCTCGCCTGGGTCCGCAACGCGACGCAGTTCCCGGCCGAGGTGTATGTCGCCGAGCCGTCGACGAGCGCGCCATACTCGGCTCGTTCCCTGACGCACGAGAACGACGCGCTCGTGGCGCAACTGGCGGTCAATCCCGCCGAGGATTTCTGGTTCACCGGCGCGGCGGGCGCCAAGGTCCAAGGCTTCGTCGTCAAACCGCCGAATTGGAAACCGGGAAAGAAATATCCGGCAATCCTTTTGATTCACGGCGGCCCGCAGGGCGCGTGGCTCGACGAGTGGCACGGACGCTGGAACTACCAGATGTTCGCGGCGACCGGCGCGGCGCTCATCATCATCAATCCGCGCGGTTCGACGGGATACGGGCAGAAATTCGTCGACGACGTTTCGAAAGGTTGGGGTGGAAAGGTCTACACCGACTTGATGAACGGTCTCGACGCCGCGCTCGCGAAGAATCCGTGGATCGATTCGACGGCGCTCGGCGCGGCCGGCGGGTCGTTCGGCGGCTACATGGTGGACTGGATCGCCGGCCACTCGACGCGGTTCAAGGCGCTCGTCTCTCACGCCGGGCCGTTCAATCTCGAGAACATGGCCACCGCGACCGAAGAGCTCTGGTTCCCCGATTGGGAGTACGGCGGGCCGTTCTGGAATGCGAAGGCGATGGCCACGCAGTACCGCGTTTACTCGCCGCATCTGTTCGTGAAGAACTTCAAGACTCCGACGCTGGTGACGGGTGGTGAGCTCGACTACCGCGTGCCGTATACGGAAGACCTGTCCATGTTCACGTCGCTCCAGCGAATGAACGTGCCGAGCAGACTCGTGATCTTTCCGGACGAAGGCCATTGGGTGCTCAAGCCGCAGAACCAGAAGCTGTGGTGGGGCGAGGTCCAGGGCTGGCTCGAGAAATACTTGAGCGCGAACCCGAAAGCGTGAAACAGAAACGGCGGTCGCGAACACGCGACCGCCGTTCTCCGTTCGTGCGACGGCTGACTAGTTGCCGGAGCGCACCTGGAGCCGATAACGGCCGTGGGGCGTGGTGAACGGTAACGAGACTTGGCTCCCTCCGACGGTGACGTAGTAGATCCCCGGCGTGAGCTGCGCGCGTACGCGGGAGCAGAACGGATTCGGCAGCGCGTTGATGTTGTCGCTCGTGCCTACGACTCCTATCACTGGAGAAGCGGAGCTCACAGCCAAGAACGTGTCGAGCTCGATTCCCAATCCGCACGTTCCGACGACTCCGGAGGTTTCGAACGTGTACGTCCCCGGAGTGGGGATCGGCACGCGATAGATATCGTTCACGTCGGGCATCGTGATGGTTCCAACGACGTAGCTTCCCACGGTGAGCAAATTGGCGTGCTGCGCGTCGTCGTTCGGCTCGGACTCGAACGGAAATCCGAGCGCTAGCGCGGCCGACTGCACGCCCGTGCTGACGTTGAACACGGTGGTGTTCCCGAGACCGCCGGCGACGGCGAACCGCCGCCCCGGCACTCCGATCAGCCCGTCGCCCGCCTCGTCTTCACCCGCTTGCAGGTAGTAGCTCGAGCCCGCCGTGAGCTTGGCGAACGCGAAGCTGCCGTCGGCGTTCACCGTCGTGGTGCGCACGAGCGCTCCCGTCGTCGCGTCGACGAGACGAGCGCTCGCTTGTCGCGCGGGTCCAGTCGTCTGCGTGAGCGCGTTGTAAGCGTTCACGATTCCCCACCCGAACGAATCGCTGCGCGACGAACCAGCCGGCCGCGTCGCGAACTGCTCGATGCGTGTTCGCAATTGTGCCGCGCTGAGACCTGGGTTCTTCGACAGTAAAAGCGCGGCGACGCCCGACACGAACGGCGCCGACGCCGAGGTTCCGTAGCCGATGATGAACTCGGCCGCACCCGCCTCGAAGTCCCAGCCCGGACCGATGACGCCGCCGCCGCCGTTGTCGTCGAGACGGAAATCACCGCCGGGAGCCGCGACGGAGATGTTGGTGCCGGCGTTCGTGTAGGTCGCGAGCGCGCCGTCCATTCCTACCGCGGCGACCGCCATCACGCCCGGGTACGCGGCCGGAAATGTCGGAATCTGTTCGTCGAGGCCGTCGTTGCCCGCCGACGCGACGATGAGCGAACCCGCGTTCGAGGCCGCAGTCACCGCGTCGCGCATCACCTGATCGTCGAACCCGCCGCCGAGGCTGACGTTGATGATGGGAGCCTTGCTCGTCTGCACCAGGTTGTTGTTGGCGCCGAGCGCGGGCAGTCCAGCGGCGTAGAGCATTCCTTGCGCGATGTCGAAGAATGAGCCGGAACCCATGATGTCGAGCACGCGCACCGGACGGATCTTCACGCTCCAGTTCACGCCGGCCACGCCGATGTTCTGATTGCCGATGGCGCCGATGATTCCCGAGGTCCAGAGGCCGTGGTCTCCCGCGGACACGTGGAACCAGCAGCCGGCGAAACTGTCGAAGCCGAGATCGTCGACGTCGGTGGGATCGGTGTCCGGCCCGTCGCCGTCGCCCGATGTCGTCGTGAACGGGAACGGCTTCCCGTCGTCACAGTTGATGTTCGTGGAGTCGAACGCGAATCCGTTGACGAAGTCGTACCCGTCGGTCGTGAGGTTCGGCGCGATGCTGTTGTGCTCGAAGCGCACTCCCATGTCGAGAACCGCGACCGTGACGCTCGAGCTCCCGGTCGTCACGGCCCACGCCTTCGGCAGGTCGACCATGTTCGCCGTCCACATCTGGTACGGATAGAAGTGGTCGTTGGGAATGAGCGTCGCCACGGAGCTCCGCAATGGAGTAGACGGCGCCGGCTCCCACGTTCGCGCGTTCGCCAGCGCCGATGCATTCGCGACGCGCATTGCCGGCGCGTTTCGAATCGTGAGCGTCATTTCGCGTTCGACGTACGCGACGTCGGCTTCGCCGCGAAGCGCGTTCATGACCGCGTCGATGCGGGTCGTATCGCCGACCGTGAGTCGCGCGGCCAGGATCGTCGGCGACACTTCGCTCTTGAGGATTCCGTTTCGTGAAGCGAGCGAGCCGACACGCTCGCTGAGCCGCGCGCCGGCGGACCGCGCGACCGACATCGAGCGATAGGACATCGAGCTCGCGGGCGCCAATCCCAACACGGCGCTCTTGAAGCCGATCACGATGCGGTTCGATCGGGCAGGAGCATGACTGGCGGTCGGCGATCGCGCCGCGGATGCCAGCGCGACGCGCGACGGCGAGCGCGAGAACGTGGCGCCGAACGGGTTCACGGCGATCGACGTCACCGTGCCCGTGATCGTCGAACCGTTCCCGGCGACGAACGACACCGATGCACCGCCGATCTGCGTGCTCGTCACCGTCACCACCTGCGTCCCCACCGTCGGTGACAACGTCCAGTGGATCGACGCCAGTCCGTTGTTGTCGGTCGTCGACGTCGTAGCGCTGAGCGACCCTCCGCCGACCACCGTCCACGCGAGCGGAACGCCGCTCACCGACTTTCCCGCGCCGTCGATCACGCGCACGACGAGCGCCGAGTCGAGCGCCGTCGCTACGTTGGCCGACTGGTTGTTCCCCGACACGATGACGATCGACGTCGGCGTATGCGGGATCGTCGTCGAGTCATGGCAGGCAACCAATGCGGCGGCAGACAATGCTACCGCGGTCGTCGCGCGAAGATTCATGGAGTGAGCTCGATGCGCCGCTGCGCGGCGCTAGCCTGCTGGAAGGTTGGCGAGCGGTTGCCGTATCAACTTCTAATCAATGTTCGCGGGTCACTCGCCGTAAGGCACCCAGACGTTCTTGACCTGAGTGGCCGCCCGAAGAAACTCCCTACCCTCGCCTTCGGTTCGATCGAGCCAATCGCGGCCGTACCAAGTGGCCCAAGTGCGCTTCATGTTCGACGCGGACGCCAGCTCGACGGCCTTGACCCCTTCCTGTCGGCCGAAGTACCAGACGGCCTCGACGTCGTCGTGCTCCGCCAGCACCTTCGCCAGCGCGTCCTTGTCGCCCGTCACGATGTTGATCACGCCGCCGGGAACGTCCGACGTCTCGAGCACCGAATAGAAATCGGTGGCGGCGAGTGGATGGTGCGGCGAGGGAATCACGATCGTCGTGTTGCCCGTTGCCATCGCCGGCCCGATGAGCGAGACGAGTCCGAGCAGCGGGAACTCGTCGGGACAGGCGACACCAATCACGCCGATGGGTTCGTTCATGGCGATCGACACGCCGCGTATCGGCACGCTGTGCACCGAACCGTCGTACTTGTCGGCCCACGCCGCATAGGTGAACAGACGCTCGACCGACGCGTCCACTTCGCGCTTGGCCCGGCGTCCGCCGCACTCGGTCATCTCGTCGATGCGCGAAGCGAATTCCTTGGCGCGCGCCGACAGATTCTCGGCGATGTAGTAGAGGATCTGACCGCGGTTGTGCCCGGTGGAGCGTCCCCACCCCGTCGCCGCATGCGCCGCTTCGACCGCGTTGCGAATGTCCTTGCGGTTTCCTTCCGGCGCCTCGCCGATGAACTTGCCGCTCGGTGAGAGAATCCGTCGCGTGTAGCCTTGATCGGGACGCGCTTGCTTGCCGGCAATGAACAGCTTGGGAGTACGATCAACGGCCGGTCCCTGGTCTCCAGTCTCCGGCCTCCGGGGAGCGGCGAGAGAGTCAACCGAGGCGTTCGCGGTATTTCCGGTGGCCGGAGACCGGTGGCCGGTCACCGCTTTCAGGTATTCCCACATCCCTTCACGCCCGCCTTCCCTCCCGAACCCACTCTCTCGGTAGCCGCCGAAGCCGGCGGCGGCATCGAACAGATTCGTCGAATTCACCCAGACGACGCCGGCCTTGATCTTCGGCGCGACGTCGAGCGCGAGGTTGATGCTCTCGGTCCATACGCTGGCAGCGAGCCCGTACGGCGTGTTGTTCGCCAGCGCGACCGACTCGTCGGGCGTACGGAAGGTCATCGTCACGAGCACCGGCCCGAAGATCTCGACCTGCGCGATCGTCGACGACGGCTGGACGTCGGTGAAGAGCGTCGGCGGATAGAAGTAGCCCTCGGTGGGGCACGCCCACGACGGCTGCCACATGGTCGCGCCTTCTTCGACGCCCTGCTTCACCAGGTCGCGAATGCGCTCGAGCTGCGCCGGCGCCACGATCGCGCCCATGTCCACCGCTTTGTCGAGCGGCGCGCCGAGTCGAAGCTTTTCCATTCGCGCGCGCAGCTTGTTCACGAGTCGGTCGGCGACGCCCTCCTGCACGAGCAGCCGTGAACCGGCGCAGCACACCTGGCCCTGGTTGAACCAGATCGCGTCGACGACGCCTTCGACGACGCTGTCGAGATCCGCGTCGTCGTAAACGATGAACGGGCTCTTTCCGCCGAGCTCGAGGCTCAGCTTCTTGCCGGAGCCGGCGGTCGCGCGCCGGATGATGCGGCCCACTTCGGTCGAACCGGTGAACGCGATCTTGTCGACGTCCGGATGCTCGACGATCGCCGCGCCCGTGGAACCGTCGCCGGTGAGGATGTTGACCACGCCGGGCGGTAGCGCGGCGTGTTCTATAATCTCGGCGAACGCCAGCGCGGTCATCGGCGTGAATTCGGCCGGCTTGAGAATCACCGTATTACCGGCCGCTAATGCGGGCGCGATCTTCCAGGCGAGCATGAGCAGCGGGAAGTTCCACGGAATGATCTGTCCGACGACACCCACCGCTTCATAGCCGGCGAACTCGGTGTCGATCAGCTGCGCCCAGCCCGCGTGATGGTAGAAATGTCGGGCGACGAGCGGGATGTCGATGTCGCGCGTCTCGCGAATCGACTTGCCGTTGTCCATGCTCTCGAGCACTGCGAGCAGCCGCGAGTGCTTCTGGACGCCGCGCGCGAGCGCGTAGAGGTAGCGCGCGCGCGCATGTGGCGAGAGCGCCTTCCATTTGGGAAGCGCGGCGCGAGCGGCACGAACCGCGGCGTCGACGTCGGCTGCCGTTCCGTTGGTGACTCGCGCGATCGTCTTGGCCGTGGAGGGATTGATCACCTCGAACATCGAAGCCGGCTCGGTCCACGCGCCGTCGATGTAATGCCCGAACACGCGTTCATGCTTACCGAGCCAGGCGAGCGCTTCCTTGTCGCTCTCCGGCGCCGGCCCGTACTCCATCGTTTGGAAGATCTCGGCGACGTTGGTCATTCTCAGAGGGAGGAGTGCGAGGGCGGGGTGCGGAGGCCTGAGACGCGGACGACGTGAGGTGTAGTTCTAGTGGAAGGTCACCGCGCTCCTCACTCCTTGCGGTTCCCCGTACACCGCCGCCGCACGCGTCCCTCGTGCTACGGCATCGGTTGGTGGTGTGCCGCGGCGTACCGTCCGGTCACGAAATGCTCGAGCTGCCGTTCGATGTCGGTAAGGAGCGAGCTGGCGCCGAAGCGGAAGAGATCGGCGCGAAGCCACCGGTCGCCCAGCTCTTCTTTCATCAAGTACAAATACTCGAGCGCGTTCTTGGCGGACCGAATCCCGCCCGCCGGCTTGAAGCCGACAGCGTAGCCGGTGCGCTCGAAGTACTCGCGAATCATTCGGCACATGACGACACCGAAAGGAAGCGTCGCGTTCACGCCTTCCTTGCCGGTCGACGTCTTGATGAAGTCTGCGCCCGCTTGCATCGCCACCACGCTCGCGCGCGCGACGTTGCCCAGCGTCGCCAGCTCACCGGTTGCGAGAATCGCTTTCATGTGCGCGTCACCGCACGCTTCGCGGAAGCGTTTGACCTCGTCGTACAGCGCCTCGTAGTTGCCGGTGAGCACGTGCGCTCGCGTGATGACGATGTCGATCTCCCGGGCGCCGGCGGCAACGCTCGCGCGAATCTCCTGAACGCGCTGATCGATCGGGCTGAGCCCCGCCGGAAATCCCGTGGATACGGCCGCGACCGGAATGTTCGATCCCGCCAACGCGTCGACCGCCGTCGGGACGAGTGAGTGGTAGACGCACACCGCGCCGACGCGAACGCCGAGCTGCCGCACGCCCAACGAGTGCGCGATGTCGTCGCGCAATGGATGGCGCGCTTTGGCGCACAGTCGTCGCACGTTGCCAGGCGTGTCATCGCCCGACAGCGTCGTGAGGTCGATCAGCGTGATGGCGCGGAGCAGCCACGCGGCCTGCCATTCCTTCTTCACCGTACGGCGCGTCGGAATCGTCGCGGCTCGGCGTTCGACGGCACTTCGATTCACCCGAATCGCCCGCACGACGTCCAGATCGAGCGCCATGCCCGGATTCCGCTCGACATGATCCGTCGGCAGCGGCCGCGGCGTGGTGACGAGCGTGAGGGTGGGCTTGGCGGAGGCGGGCGCGGTCATCGTCGCTCCAATGTACGTCCGGGTTTCAAGAACGGTAGAACGATGCGAAACCCCTATGGAGCGGAGCCCCGCTGGGGAGGCAACACGGTCACGGGAGCCAGCTTGACCGCACCCAGAACCGGCTCCAGAACGCGAGCGTCCCCGGTCACGACTATCACCAGGTGGGCGACGTCCACGTGGCGCGCTGCCGCCAACTTTAGGTCGGCCAAAGTGACGGATGACATCCGTGAGGCATACCGCTCGAAGAAATCGAGCGGCAGCCTGTCACGCGCGATCTCCACGAGCCGGGTCACGATCGAATCCGGCCCATCGATGCGGGACGGCAGCACCCCCACTCGAGCTGAGCGTACGGCGTCGAGCTCTCCGGCGGTTGGCGGACGCGTCGTGCGCAACTCGCGCAGAATCCGGAGCCACTCGGCGAGAGCGCTATCCGCCTTTTGAGCGCTCACATTGGCGCTCCCGACGAACGCGCCTTCAGCCCCCGCGTGCCGCCAGGTGAGACCCGTGGTGCTCGAGTAAATGAACGAGCGCTTCTCGCGAAGGGTCTCCTGGAGTCGAGCGGTCGCGACCGCCGCGAACGCCTCCGTGGCGACCGCGTCGGAATCGGTACGGGACGGTCCGACGGCTCCGACATACAGGTATGCCTGCGTCCCGGCGTTCGGCACGTCCTGCAGATAGATGTGGGTGTCGCGAGCGGTGACCGCCTTGACCTCGGCGTCGCGCGGTGACGACGTGGCCTGCCATCCGCCAAACGTTCGTGTGGCGGCGTCGAGCGCGGCCGAATCGGTCACATCGCCGGCGATTGCCAATGTTGTCGTCGGCGGCGTGAAGAATCGGCCGTAGAAGGCGATGACGTCCGCGCGACTGATCGATGCGACCGTCGCCTCAGTTGGAATCAGCGACCGGACGAACGGATCGTTCGCCCCATACACCAACGAGTAGAACAAGCGGCGCGGGATCGTGACCGGCGCCTGCGCGATTCGCCGCGCCGCGGCCAGTTGCGCGGTCTTTCGCCGCTCGATCGACGTCGAGTCGAACGCAGGCTTCGTGAGCATTTCGGACATGAGGCCGAGAGCGGGCACGAAGGCCGACGAGACCGTGGTGAAGCCGGTTGGAACGATCGCGGTTCCGAGAGCCGCCGCCGCGGCCGCGAGCTCGTCTGGACTCCGCGTGGTCGACCCTTCGCCCAAAGCGCCGAGCGTCACATCGTAGAGACCCTCCTTGCCTGGCGGGTCCGACGTCGAATCCGCGCCGACGATCGCGCGCACGGCGACGACCGGAATGGAGTGATCTTCGACGACGAGTAGGCGGAGTCCGTTCGGGAGTCTGTGGGCCCGAATCGTCGGAAATTTGAACGGCGCCGCGCGCGGTGCCACCGGTTGCGCAGCGCGATCGACCCGCTGGCAAAGCGCCGGTCCGGCCAGGGCGAGTCCGAAGAGACCGAGCGAGAATCTCATGGACGCGCCGCGGCGGGGCCCGCGGAACCAGGAGGCCTCGTCACGTTGGTGTACGGCGCGTTCGGCTTGCTAATCAATTCCAGTTTGCCGCCCGGGACGAGGCTCATCACGACGCGCGCCTGCGTCAGATAGCGGCGAGCGACGGCTTGTACATCCGCCGAAGTCAGAGCGAGGGCAGCGTTGTTCTGCGAAGCGTACGACGAGGGGTTGCCCGTGAACACCTCGTCATGCGCGAGCGTGTCGGCGCGGGCGACATGAAGCTGGAGCGAAGTCGATGCATTCACGCCGTTGAACGCATTGAATCGCTCGATTTCTTCGCTCGTCGCCGGCGTCGTCGTCTCGAGCGAAGCGATCGTGCTGTCCACCAACTCCTCGATCGCCGTCATCGACGCGCCGGCGTTCGGAACGACGACAATCTCGAACACGCCGGACTTCTCGAAGTCATGGTTGTCGGCGGTGACGCTCGATGCGAGCTGCCGGTCGTGGACGAGCAGTTTGGATAGACGGCCGAATCGCGGAAGGGACAGCACCGACGCGAGCGCCAACGCAGCCATGCGATCGGGACTTCCATACGAGGCGCCCCGCCAGGCGATGTGAAGCCTCGTTTGGTTGGCGCGCGCATCCTCGAGCACGAGGCGACGCTCCGCGCGGGGGGTAGGCGCTTCGACGTTCAGGTCCGCACGCGTGACCGGCGAGCCGTTGGAAATCGCCGCGAAGTACTTCTCGACCAGCGAGCGAGCCGCGGGCGTGTCGAAATCGCCGCTGATCGCCAACACGGCGTTGTTCGGCGTGTAGTACGGAGCGCACTTTGCTCGCAGCGCGGCCGGCGTGACGGTGGCCAACGCAGCGTTCTGCGAGAGTGGCTCGAGGTGATATGGATGGCCGTCTGGAAAGAGCGAGCCCGGAATGAGCTCTCGATACACGCCGAACGGCACGTTGTCGACGTTCTGCCTTCGCTCTTGTTCGACAAGTCGTCCTACGGCGGCGACGCGCTGCGAATCGGCCAGCGCCAGCGGTGCCGCCATGCGGTCCGATTCGGTCCATAGTACAGTCTCGAGCTCATTGCTGGGGACCGTGATGAAGAACTTGGTTACATCCTCGGTCGTCTGGCCGCCCGACGTTCCGCCGAGTGAGCGATAGAAAGCCTGCTGCGGTTGACTCAGATGCGGCGAACCCTGCGAGCTCAGGTGCTCGCAGAGGTGGACCAGTCCGGGCCGGCCCGGGTCGTCGTCCTTCGACCCGACGTGATACCAAACCTGCACGCTGACGATGGGCGTCGCGTGGTCCTCATTGAGGATCGCGACGAGTCCGTTTGGCAGCGTGAATCGCGTGTAGGCGAGAGGGCGGAGCGGAGCGAGCGGAGCCGTCGACTGCGCTCCGACCGAGCCGCGCGCCAACGGGCCGAGCAATAGCTCGGCGGCGCAGAAAAATGGGAACAATCGCCCTGCCCGGTTCATACATTCAAGATACCAAAACCCACCCTCCTCCACCCCGTCCTGCCTCACATGATCTCTCGATCCGCTTTCCTATTCGGGGCGCTGTTCGGCGGCCTGGCCGCGGCGACGCCGGTCGTTGCTCAGCAGACGGCCGGCGTACCGGCCGCGTCGAAGGCTGGCGCGCCCAAGGCGCTCGACCGCGCCAACCTCGACACGACCTGCGCGGCGTGCTCGGACTTCTATACGTTCGCCAACGGTGGTTGGCTCAAGCGCACGACCATCCCCGCCAAGTACGGTGAATGGGGCGCGTTCGACCAGCTCCAGGACAAGAACGAGACGATCGTTCGCGAGATCGTCGAGGCCGCGGCGCGTGACGTCAAATCCGGCAAGGCCAAGGCGCCGTCGAACCAGTTCAAAATCGGCGCGTTTTATGGCGCGTGCATCGACACGGCCGCGATCGAGGCGCTCGGCACCAAGCCGATCCAGGCGTCGATGGAGCGGATCGCGGCGATCAAATCGTCGGCCGACCTCCCGGCGGCGCTCACCACGCTCGAGAAGTCCGACGGCCTGGCGCCGTTCGGCGTCGGCGCGGGCCAGGACCTCAAGAACGCCGACCGGATCATCGCCAACGCCGGTCAGGGCGGCCTGAGTCTGCCGGAGAAGAACTATTACATCTCGCAGGACACGGCCATGAAGAGTATCCGCGACAAATTCGAGAAACACGTCGCGGCGATGTTCAAGCTCGACGGCGAAAGCGATGCCGAGGCGGCCGCGCACGCGAAGACCGTGCTGGAGATCGAGACAAAATTTGCCGGCGCGTCGATGGATCGCGTGACGATGCGCAACCCCGACGCCATTTATCACCTCATGACGGTCGCGCAGTTCGATTCGATCGCGCCGCGCATGAAGTGGGACACGTTCCTCACGACGATGGGCGCTCCGGCAGGTCTCAAGGAGATCAACGTCTCGCAGCCCGACTTCTTCAAGGCGATGGACGGCTTCATCACGTCCATCGCGGTCGACGATTGGAAGACGCTGCTCCGCTGGCGCCTGCTCAACGTCTCCGCGTCGCGGCTGCCGAAGCGTTTTGCCGACGAAAACTTCTCGTTCCAGAAGACCTTCACGGGACAGAAGGAGAAGCTTCCGCGCTGGCAGATCTGCGAGCGAAACACCGACGGCGTCCTCGGCGAAGCCGTCGGACAGGAGTACGTCGCGCGTACGTTCACGCCCGCCGCCAAGGCGCGCGCCAAAGCGATCGTCGACAACATGGTGTCGGTGCTGCACGATCAGATCGGACAGCTCGATTGGATGAGCGACTCGACCAAGAAGCAGGCGGCCGCCAAGCTCGAGGCGTTCACGCGCAAAATCGGATACCCCGACAAATGGCGTGATTACTCGAAGCTCGAGGTCCGCGTCGGCGACTACGACGGCAACTTCAAGCGGTTCAGCGACTGGTCAGCCGAGCGAAACTGGGCCAAGGTCGGCAAGCCGATCGACCGCAGCGAGTGGGGGATGACGCCGCCAGAGGTGAACGCGTACTACAACCCGCTCTGGAACGAGATCGTTTTCCCGGCGGGCATTCTCCAGCCGCCGTTCTATGATCCGAACGCCGACGACGGCGTGAACTACGGCGCGATGGGCGCGGTCATTGGCCACGAAATGTCGCACGGCTTCGACGACCAGGGCCGCCGCTTCGACGCCAGGGGCAACCTGCGCGATTGGTGGACGAAGAGCGACGCCGACAAGTACAACGCTCAAGCGCAGCGCGTCGTCGATCAATTCAACGCCTACACGATCGTCGACTCGACGACGCACGTGAACGGCAAGCTCACGCTCGGCGAGAACATCGGCGACCTCGGCGGCCTGAAGATCGCGTACCTTGCGCTCGAGAAGTCACTGAAAGAGCACGGCCGTCCCGCGAAGATCGACGGTTTCACGCCCGAGCAGCGTTTCTTCCTTGGCTGGGCTCAAGTGTGGCGCACGCTCCAAAGCGACGCCGCGGCGAAGGCTCAGGTCAACACCAACCCCCACGCCCCGGCGAAGTGGCGCGTCAACGGACCGCTCAGCAACATGCCGGAGTTCAAGGCCGCATGGGGCTGCAAGGACGGCGACCCGATGGTGCGCCCGGATTCGCTCCGCGCTCGTATTTGGTAGCCGGATCTACTCGACACAGGGGACACAGAGGGGCGTGTCCTCTGCGTCTACGCTTCCCAGCTGAGCGACGGCTTTCCGAAGTGTCCGTAGTTGGTCGTCTGTCGGTAGATCGGCCGGCGGAGCGCGAGGCGCTCGATCATCGCTTCGGGGCGATAATCGAACTCGCGCACGAAGTCCGCGGCCGCCGCGATGTCGCCCGTTCCGAACGTGTCCACACGAACCGATACCGGCTGCGCGCGGCCGATTGCATACGCGACCTGCACTTCGGCGCGCGATGCGAGCTTGTTGCGAACGACCTGACGAGCGACGAAGCGGCCAAAGTACGCGCCGCTGCGGTCCACCTTCGATGGATCCTTTCCGCTGAACGCGCCGCCGCCGTGGCGGCCCATGCCGCCGTAGGAGTCGACGATGATCTTGCGGCCGGTGACGCCGCAGTCGGCCGACGGTCCGCCTTCGATGAATTGCCCCGTGGGATTCACGAGTATCTCGACGTGCGGCCCGAACCACGGACCGAGCACCTCCGGAAGGAGGCAGCTCGCGACGAAATCGCGGATCTCGTCCTGCGCCGCCTCCTGCGTGTGCTGCGTGGAGACGAGCACCGTCTCGACGCGCACCGGACGATGGTCTTCATAGCGGACGCTGACCTGAGTCTTCGAGTCCGGCCGCAGCCACGCGCGTTCACCCCGCTTGCGCGCCGTGGCGAGTCGCTGAGATAGCCGGTGGGCGAGCTGCACCGGCAAGGGCATGAGCTCGGGCGTCTCGTCGGTCGCGTAACCGAACATGATGCCCTGGTCGCCCGCGCCGCCCGTGTCGACGCCCATCGCGATGTCGCCCGATTGCTTGGAGATGAACTGCGTGACGCGCACTCCGTCGGCGTTGAACGCTTCGTGCGGATCGACGTATCCGATCTCGCGAATCGCATCGCGCGCGATCTTCTCATAGTCGACGTTCACCTTCGACGTGATCTCGCCCGCGAGCACGACTTCGCCGCTCTTGCACAACACCTCGCAGGCGACGCGGCTGGCGGCATCGCCGGCGAGATGCGCGTCGAGGATGGAGTCGGCGATGAAATCGCAGACTTTGTCCGGATGCCCTTCGCTGACCGACTCCGACGTGAACGTGTACGAGCTCATGCGGCCGACCTCGATGCTCCAGTGGAGCGAACAAAAAAGGCCCCGACGATTTCGTCGCGGGCCTGAGGCGTCCGACGACTTAGACGGGTTTTTCCGGAATCTCGCTCCGGCGCGCGGCCCGTCAAATCGGGGAAATCGCCGCGCAAATGCAAACTACCACCGGTGTTTCGTGCGTCAAGCCATCGAGATGTTTCACCTGATGCAAAATCCTCCGATCACGGCACGGTGATCAGACCGACCGTTCCGCCGAGATCGTCGTCGCGAAGCTTTGGAACGTTGAATGGAGCGATCCACGCGCCGCCGTCGACGCGAATCGCGAGTCGGTGGAGACCGGGCGTCACCGCGCGCTCGGCGAACCATCCGTCGCCGGCGCGGGTGAGCACGATCGGTTCCCACCCGGTGAAATCAGCCATCAGTTCGACTCGCGCCATGCCGGGAGTCGACCCCGAGACGTCGATGCGCGCGATGCCTTCGCCCGAGCCTGACCGCGAGATGACGACGCGCACTCCGGCATTCGTGTCCCGTCGGAACCGCAGCGCGACATGCGGCTGCCACGCCACACGCAGACTCGCCGACGCGTATCTCGTACTCGGCGTGCCGCGCACCACGTCCGAGAGCGCGGTGCCGGCGGCGAGAACCACGGCGAGCCTGGACGAGACCCAGAGCTCCGCGTCGGCGGCCTGCCAGCCGCCGCTTCCATCGCCCGCGCGAAGCGCCGCGGTCGCGCCGATCGACGCGGCGCCCGCGTCGTGCCGCCAACCGGCGGCAAAGTCGGTGTACTGGGTGCTGCCGATGTGCGTGACCATCGCGCCGGCGAGCAGCCGCTCCCGTCCCGCCGTCCACCACGCGTCGAGCGATCCTCTGCCGACTCGGACATTATAGAAGCTGTTCGCGCTGGTGCCCGCGCCGCCGCCGAGTGAGACGCCACCGAGCGGGCCGCCGAAGCGAAGCCGCGCGTTCAGTTCGCCGCTCGTGGTGGTGATCGGCACCCCGCTTTGATTGAATGCGCTGAACGCACCGCCGAGCTCCCAGCGCACCGGATCGACGATCGTTCCGAAGATTCCGCCCATCGCGAGGGCCTGTTCCGTCCGCGCGTTGTTCGGTTGGAGCGACGCGAGTCCGACGGCGTGCAGCCAGGCGCGACTGCCGATTCCGTCTATCGTCCCCGCGAGTGTCTGCGCGACCGACTCGGGAATTCCGGTCTGTCGAAGGTGGGACAGTCCCGCATCAGCGGATGCCTGCCACTGCGCGCGCGCCAATTCAGGGAACGCCAACGACAGAACTGTCGCCAGAGTCGCGAATTCCCGGACACGCCGCATCCCCCAAAATAGTGTCCGGACCCCTCGCGAGTTCCCAGGTCCCGCGGCGACTCGACGTTACGGCTGTTTGGGGACTTCTACGGCTTCTTGGGTCCCGGGGCAGCCGGCGAGCTGGCCGTGAGGTCTCCCGCGGTCGCCGCGGTCGGCGACAAGAGGGGGGTCAAGCCGCGAAGCCGAATGTCGACGGACTCCGCTCCTTTGGCGCCTCGCTGGACGTCAGAGTTCACGTCGTTGCCAAAGTCCGCGAACTGTTTGGGCGTCGCGCCGCCTCGCACCAGCCTGATGACGATCTCGCCGGCGTGTTCCGCCGGCACCGCGTTCGCGACGAGCTGCGTGAGGAGCCCGATCGGAACGGCGATCGCGCGAGTCGGCGCGGCCCGGTGAATCCGCGTGAGGATGTCTTTCGAAATCTTGAAGGACAACGCCTCTTCGCCGGCGGCGATGTCGGCGGACAGCGTGTCGGTCGCGATGGCCGTTCTCGCCGTTTCGAGACGGTCGGCGACGGCCTTCGCCGTTTCGAGAATCCGCGCGGGCGGCGCGTGCACGACCAGCGCGAACTGGACCTTCGACACGATGTGACCACTCGGGAGGCCTCGCGCGTCCGCGTCGGCGACGATTTTCGCGAGCGACGCGCGCGTCTCGCGGTCGGCGCCTTTGAACGCGACGGAGTCTTGAGCGCGCGCGCCGCGAGCGACGAGCGCGAGAACGAAGGCGACGACGTAGCGCGATCTCACGGCCGCCCCACGATGACGACGGAACCCTCGACTCCGAGATCGGGATCGCGCGCCCGCGCGACCCGGGCGTCTTGGTCGAGGGTAAACGTCGAGTCGTTGACCATGAATCCGTACGTGTGCCGGCCCGGCGTGATCGGAATCGTCACCGACCAGAGGTCGCCGCCGGATTCGCGCGTCATCGGCGCGCTCGCGGTGTTCCACCCATTGAAGTCGCCGACCACCGCGACGCGCCGCGCCGACGAGCTCCGGAAGACGAATTGCTGCGGGATCGGCCGAACGTCCTGCGCTCCGTCGGCGCCGTTCGCCGCCGGCTGCAGCGGAGCCGCTGGACTCATTGGGGTCGGCGCGACCTCGACGGCAGGCGTGGGTCGCGCGAACTGCCCGCGAACGACGAAACCGACGATCGCCGCCGCGGCCACCAGACTGCTCAAGCCCACGAACATCCACGGCCGGCTACGCGCGCGTCGTGACGTCGGGGCGACGCTCGCCGGATCGTCCGCCGGCGGCATGAGCCGCTGCGCGGCCGCCGCTTCGACGACACGACGGATGTCGTCCGCTTCCGGCGCCGGCAGATGGCGGAGCGTCTGCACGACGCGACGAAGCACGTGATCGCGTTCGAGCTCGCTCATTCGTCCCCCGCCGGCGCGAGGCGCGCGCGCAACGCATCCGACGCGCGCTTGACCCGCATCTTGAGCGCCGATTGCCCGACGCCCGTCATCGCCTCGATCTCCTCGTACGAAAACCCTTCGACGTAATGCAGCAGAAAAATCTCCCGATTGTGCTCCGGCAGCTCGGCGAGCGCGCGTCGAACCGACTCGTCCCACTCTCGATCCACCAGCGCGCTCGCGCTGTCCTCCGCCGGAACACGAGCCAACAGCTCGTCGTCCGATACCGATCGTGCCACGCGGCGTTGCGACGCCGTGTTCGCCGTGCGGCAGCAGTTGCCAAGTATCTGAAAGAGCCACGACTCGAACCGCTGTCGCTCCTCGTAGCGCGGCAGCGCGCGGTAGAGCCGGACGAACGTCTCCTGCACGACGTCCTCGCCCTCGTCCGTGTCGTGCAACATCGACCGCGCGAACCTCAGGCAGCGCGGATAATACGTCTGCACGATGAGCGTGAAGGCGTCGATGTCACCGAGCTTCGCGCGGCGAATCGTGCGCGAATCGAGTGCGGCCGATGGAGCGGGGTGCGGCAGTGGATAGCTCGTCAGGGTTCCCTCGACAAACTCGCCTACGGCCTAACCGCCGTCGAGGTGGCGCGGTCACCGTTATTCATTCTATTCCATGCTCCGCTCGCTGGGTGTGCTCCTCCCCCTCGAAGTGGCTGCGGTCGCGCTGGTCGTGCTCCTGGCGCTTTGGCGGAGGGGACGGCGAGCGGGGCGGCTCGGCGAGCGTGGTCAGGCCGACGTCCCGGAAAGAATTCGCGATGCGCTGTGGGGCGCCGGCCTCGGTGACGGCGCCGCGTCGGCGCTCGCCACCGAAGCGGCCGTCTTCTATTACGCGCTCGCCGCGTGGAAACGGAAGCCCTTTGCGCCGCCGGGAACGCGCGCCTTCTCTTACCACCGGCGCAACGCGTACGCGGCGATTCTGTACGCCGTGGTGGGTGCCGCCGTGATCGAGATGGTCGCCGTCGACCTGATGGTGCGCGCGAGTCACGCCAAAGCCGCGAACGTGCTGTTCATCGTCGACGTTTTCGCGGCGATCTGGATGCTCGGGTTCGTGCGAGCCGTACAACTTCGCCCGATCGTGCTCACCGCAGACGCGCTCCTGATTCGCAACGGCCTCGCCGCCAGCGTCGACGTGCCGCTCGCCGGCGCGACGATCGAATTCGGCCGAGTGCGTGCGCCGGCGAAGGGCACGCCGCGATATCTCCGCGCCGCGATGGGCGAGCCGAACGCGCTGATCGCGTTGCGCGAACCGGTGATGGCCCGACGTGCGTACGGGCGAACACGTCTCGTCGACCGAATCGGCCTGGTGCTCGACGATCCGAAGAGCTTCGAATCGGCGTGGCGATCGTTCGTCCCCGAGGCACCGGATTTTATCCATCACATGTAATCCATTTTGTCGTCCGCGCGCGGCCTTGCTTGGTGTCGCGCGCTCGGATAAGGTAGGCCCGTTGGACATACTCCCCTTGTTCGGCTTCGTCATCCCCACCTGGAAGGGCCGTCATGGCAATGCCCCACCCCCACGCCCGTCGTGTGCATATGCCACGCGCGGGGCGATCACTCCTCACACGTAGCCTCATCTCTCTCGCGATCGCCGCGATCGCGACCGTTGGTTCAGCAAGTTCCGCATTCGCGCAGGGCGCCATCTCGGGCCAGGTCATCGCCGCCGGATCCGCCGAAGCGATTCCCAACGCGCAAATCACCGCGGCCGGCGGAACGCTCCGCGCCACCTCCGACAATCAGGGAAAATTTCGCATCACGGGCATCATCGGCACCAACGCGACGCTCAGCGTGCGTCGCATCGGATACCGGAACGCGGAAGTCGCGGCCCGCGTCGGACAAACCGATTTGACGATCACGCTCGTGAGCAATCCCGCGAGCCTCGAGGCGGTCGTCGTGACGGGCACCGTCGGCGCGGCGCAAAAGCGTGAAATCGGTAACTCCGTCGGCACGATCGACGCGGCGGACATCGTCGCCAACGCCCCGATCCTCTCGGTGCAAGGCCTGATCAACGGCCGGACGCCGAGCGTGGTCGTGATGCCGACGTCGGGCATGGTGGGCTCGGGCCAGCAGCTTCGGGTGCGCGGCACGGCGAGCTTCTCGCTCGGCAACAATCCGCTCATCTACATCGACGGCGTTCGCGTCAACAACGAAGTCGCGACCGGTCCCGTCAATCAGGCGTTCAGCTCGAGCTCGATCTCGCGCCTCAACGACTTGAACCCCGAAGACATCGAGTCGATCGAAGTCCTCAAGGGTCCGAGCGCGGCGACGCTCTATGGAACGGAAGCGTCGAACGGCGTCGTCAACATCATCACGAAGAAGGGCACCGGCGGAAACGCGCGTTGGAACGTGATGCTCCGTCAGGGACAGAACTACGTCCAGGACTGGAAGAGCCGTTTCGCGCAGAACTGGGGCATCATCCCCGGCACGACGACGCCGGTTCCGCTCAACATGGACTCGCTCGAAGTCGGCGCGTGCGGCGACTCGACCGCGAACAAGACCGGCCGTCGCTGCGACATCTATCGTGACGGACGCCATCAGGAGAGCGAAGTCGCCGTCAGCGGCGGAACGGGCAACCTGAACTACTACCTCAGCGGCAATCTGCTCGACTCGCAGGGCGCCGACCCGAACAACGACTTGCGCCGCTACAGCACGCGCATGAACCTCGGTCTCGCCGCGTCGCAGTCGCTCCGCATCTCGGCGAACCTCGGCCTCAACACCGGCCCGACGCAGCTCGGCTGCGAGGGCGGATGCGGCGGCCACACGTGGACCACGCTGCTGGGTACGCCGGCCAACTACAACAACCCGCGGCGCCACGGCTTTCATAGTCTTTTGCCGTACCAATACGACGACATCTATCACTACTGGCAGAATTTGGATCGATTCTCCGGCAGTCTCCGGATCGACCATACGCCGTTCACGTGGTTCCAGCAGCATCTGGCGATCGGTCTCGACCGCACGCGTGAAGAGAACGACACCTACGCGCCGCGAATCGACTCGCTGGTCTACACGGTCGGCTCCGACGCGCTCGGCTACCGCAGCGTGCAGGATCGCTCGACCACGTACAACACGCTCGACTACTCGGCGAGCGCGACGTACGACTTCAGGCCGACGACGCGCTTCATCACGTCGGGCGGCGCGCAGTTCTACCACAACTCCGTGGACTACGTCTCGGCGAGCGGCTCCGTTTTCCCGACGCCGGGGTTGAGCACCGTCCAGGCGACGACGCAGTCGAAGACGAACGACCAGGACTTCTCGGAAGACAAGACGCTCGGCGTGTACGTGCAGGAGCAGTTCGGCTGGCGCGATCGTCTCTTCCTCACGGCCGCGCTGCGCTCCGACGACGCCAGCGCGTTCGGCGCGGGCTTCAGCCGAGTGACGTACCCGAAGTACTCGGTGAGCTACGTGATCTCCGACGAGCCGTGGTTCAAGGTTCCGGTGATCGGCAACCGGTTGTCGTCGCTGCGTCTGCGCGCGGCGTACGGCGAGGCCGGCAAGGCGCCGTCGACCTACTCGGCGCTCCGCACGTACGGCTCGGCGTCCGGTCCGGGCGACACGCCGGCGGTCACGCCCCTGTTCATCGGCAACCCGAACCTCGGCCCCGAGCGCGGCAAGGAAATCGAGCTCGGCTTCGACGCCAGCATGCTCGACGACCGGCTCGGCATCGAGTACACGTATTACAATAAGAAAACCGTCGACGCGATCCTCAACCGCCAGATCGCGCCGTCCACCGGCATTCCGAGCACGCAGCCGTTCAACGCCGGCGCGATCCGCAACTGGGGCAACGAGCTCCAGGTTCGCGCGAACCCGCTCCGCACGCGAAACGCCAACCTCGACCTGACGTTCAACTTCGCGAACAACGACAACCGCGTGCTCGCGCTGTTCGACACGGTGTCGTTCGTGAACTCGGGCAGCTTCACGCGACAGGCGATCGGCTACGACGCGTTCGGATTCTGGGAGCGCCACGTGACCGACGCGAAGCTCGACGCCAACGGCAAGCTCATTCTCAGCACGCTGATGTGCTCCAACGGCAAGGGCGGCCAGGTGCAGTGCGCCGGTCCGGACAACGCGTTCGGCACCGCCGACGACGCGCCGCTCGTCTACCTCGGCCGGTCGGTGCCGCCGCACGAAGGTTCGGTGTCGGCCAACCTCGGCCTCTGGAGCCGCTTCCACGTCAGCACCTTCATCGACTTCAAGCAGGGGCACAAGAAGATCGACGGCAACACGCGCGTCCGCTGCACGCCGGTCATCGGCGGCCGCTGCCGCGAGAATTACTTCCCGCTCGACTACGACCCGGTCACGATCGCGCAGATGCAGAACTCGAACGTCGTGGATTTCCTCATCACCGACGCGAGCTTCACGAAGTGGCGCGAGTTCACCGTGTCGTACGACGTCCCGGAGCGTTTCAGCCACCACGGCAACGTGTCGCGCGCGACGGTCTCGATCTCGGGCCGCAACCTGCACACGTGGACCAACTATCAGGGCTTCGAGCCCGAAGCGAGTTGGCTCGGCGGCACCCGCGGCGGCAACGTCGCGTGGGAGCAGACGCTGACCCCACAGCTCACGACCTGGATCCTCTCCCTCAACCTCGGCTTCTAAGAGATTATAAATATGCATCCATATAATCTGAAAGCGCGGAGCCGGTGGATCGCCGCGCTGGTGGCGTCGGCGGCGACGGCGCTCGCCCTCGCCGGCTGCGACGTCAACAAGGCACTGTCGGTCGACTCGCCCAGCCGCATCCCGGCCGGGACGCTCGAGACCCCGGCCAACGCCGCGCTCCTCGTCAACGGCGCCGTCTCTGACTTCGAGTGCGCGTTCGGCGCCTACGTCGTCGTCGGCGGTCTCGTCGGCGAAGAGCTCGACGACTACACGCAGACCGCCTCACGGTGGCCCTACGACCGCCGCGACGTGCAGTCGAACCAGAGCATGTACTCCGTCAATTCGTGCGACGGTCTCGGTGTCTACACGCCGCTGCAGACCGCCCGCGTCACGGCCAACCACATCCGCACGCTGCTCGAGGGCTGGACCGACGCCGAAATTCCGGCCGGTACCAACCGGCAGGTGCTCATCGCCACGGCCGCCGCGTACGAGGCCTGGAGCATCCTCCTCCTCGGAGAAGGGTTCTGCTCCACGGTGTTGACGACGATTTCCGGAACCGATTTCGCCTACGCCGGCGAGACGACGCGGAACGACGCCTTCAAGGCCGCCGAGGACCGCTTCAACCAGGCGATCACCGTGGCACAGGCCCAGGGTGCTGCGGCGTCGAGCATTCTCAACATGGCGCTCGTCGGCCGAGCAAGGGCCCGGCAGGACCAGGGAAACCTGGCCGGTGCGCGAACCGACGCGGCGTTGGTGCCCGCCAGTTTCGTGTTCAACGCCACGGCATCCTCGGTCAGCAGCCGCCGCAACAACCGCGTGTTCGTCGAGAGCAACGCCTTGGGCGTGTCGTCGTCGGTCGGCGCTCGGTACCGCACGATGAACGATCCGCGCGTTCCGGTCCAGAACCTGAACCGGCCGAACGCGCTCGGCGTTCCGGCGTGGGCGCAGCTCAAGTACACGTCGGTCTCCTCGAACATCCCGATGGCGACGGGCGATGAAGCGCAGTTGATCATCGCCGAGGCCGACGCGTCGTCCAACTCGGCGAACACGATCTCGATCATCAATGCGTTCAGAGCCAAGGGCAGCGAAGGCACCTACACGGGTCCGACGGATGCCGCGTCGCTGCTCAACGAAGTGATCGATCAGCGCCGCCGCGCGCTCTTCCTCACGGGCACGCACATCGGCGACATCATGCGCTACAAGCTCGCGCTGACGCCGGCGACGGGCACCAACTTCCCGGCCGGTCTGACGTACGGATCGCAGGCGTGCGTCGGCGACGCCCGAATCGGGCTGCCGTTGCCGGATGTCGAGCGCCAGAGCAACCCCAAGCTCGGCGGGTCGGGAGACTGACCTGACATGATTTGATGCAGGCGCCCGCGCTTTTTGGCGGGCGAGCGGTTACCGAAGTTCCGTTCGCCTCGGCGCCCCGACCTTGCGGCCTTGCCGTCTTGGTCGGGGCGCTGAACGTTTGACCGAAGCGCCGGCGCCGGCGCTTCACGTCTTACCCGTGTCGGTCGTCCATGACGACGAACGTCGATACGGATCGTTGGCAGCGACTCGCCGAGATACTCGATGCGGCGCTCGCGCACGATCCGAACGATTGGCCGCAAGTGCTCGACGCCGCATGCGCGGGGGCCCCGGACCTGCGGCGCGAAGCGCAGCTCCTGCTCGAGCGCGTCGACGACGCCCGGCAGTTTCTGACGACGCCACCGTCCAACGTCGCGGCGGCAGTTGTCGCCGAGGCTGACGATGCGGCCGAATACGCGACGGGGCGTCGAATCGGCGCCTACTCGATCGAGCGAGAAATCGGCCGCGGTGGAATGTCGCGCGTGCTGTTGGCTCGCCGCGCCGACGGGCACTTCGAGCAGCACGTCGCGCTCAAGCTGCTGCGCGCCGGACTCGACTCGGAACTCGATCACGCGCGATTCCGCGCTGAGCGACAGATCGTCGCGTCCCTCAACCATCCGAACATCGCGCGGCTGCTCGACGGCGGACGCACCGACGCAGGGCAGCCGTATCTGGTGCTCGAGTACGTCGACGGCCAACCGATCGACGTCTACTGCAACACGCGCGCACTCTCTGTTGGCGGACGAGTCGAGCTCTTCCTCTTGGCGGCGGGTGCGACGCAGTTCGCGCATCGCAATCTGGTCATCCACCGCGACATCAAACCGTCGAACATCCTCGTCGGCGCCGACGGCACAGTGAAGCTGCTCGACTTCGGCCTGGCGAAGCTGCTCGAACCCGGCGCTCGATCGCGGGACGAGACCGCGGCGCACACCGGCGCGCATTGGATGACGCCCGAATACGCCGCACCCGAGCAGATTCGGAGACATCCCGTCACGACGCTGACCGACGTGTACCAGCTCGGCGTCGTGCTCTATCGAGTGCTGTCCGGTCGGTTGCCCTTTACGGCGGACGACGGAGATCTTCGGGAACTCGAGGCGGCGATTCTCAAGGGTGAGCCGGCTCCACCGTCGGCGGCTGTCCGCGACAGCGATCCCGCGCGCGCGAAAGCTCTCGCCGGCGACTTGGACGCCATCGTGCTCAAGGCCATCCGCAGGGAGCCCGACGAGCGCTACGCTTCGGTCGACGCGCTCGCCGACGACCTGCGCCGCTATCTCCACGGCCACGCGGTTCACGCGCGACGCGGATCGGCGTGGTATCGAGCTCGGCGGCTCGTGCGGCGTCACCGTGTCGAGGCAATCGCGACGCTCGGTGTCTCGCTTTCCTTGATCGTCGGAGCCGGAGTCGCGTTGACCCAAGCCCATCGGGCGGCGGCGGAGCGCGACATCGCGGCAGCGGCGTCGCGAGAGTCGGAGGCCATCACCGCGTTCCTCATGGGCCTGTTCGAAACGAGCGACCCATCGGAGGCGAGGGGCGACACGCTAACGGCGCACGAGCTCCTGCAACGAGCGGCTGCCCGCGCCGAGAAACTCCAAAGCCATCCGCTGGCGCAAGCGCGCATGCTCGAAGTCACAGCCCGGTTGTATCGGGGACTTGGCCAATACGCGAAGGCCGGCCAGATGTTTGCGCGCGCGCTTTCGATCGAGCAAAACGCCGGCGCCGGGAGGACGCCCGAAGCGGCGGCCACGCTCGACGAGCTGTCGGCAGAGCTCATTCGCCTGGACCGCTACGCCGCGGCCGATTCGGCGGCGCGCGAGGCGCTTCGAATTCAGGTGGCGGCGCTCGGCCCCAACCACCCGAGTGTGGCCGTCACGCTCCATCGGATCGCCAATGTCGCGGTCTACCAAGGACGGTTAGCCGTCGCGGACACTTTCAATCGGCGCGCTTTGGCTCTCCGTGAGAACTCGCTCGGGCCAGATGACTCGTTGACCGCCGAAAGCTATCTCACGCTCGGTTCGACCCTGCGGCGCGAGGGTCGCTTCGTGGAGGCGGAAAACGAATATCGAGCGTCGCTCGCCGCCGCCGAACGTTCGGGCGGCCGCGACAATCCGCATGTTGCCGACGCCCTCGTCCAAATCGCGTATCTGCTGGACGAAGACCGGCGCGACTACAATCGCGCCGGACCTTTCTATAGCCGCGCGCTCGAGATCCGGCGTGCTCGATTCGGCGATGCCCACCCGATGGTCGCGGCTACGCTGAGCGACATCGCGGGGTTCCTTTCGCGGCGCGGGGACGATTCGGCGGCCATCGCCACGTCGCGACAGGCGTTGTACGTCATCCGTCGCGCGTATGGACCGGAGCATCCATTCGTCGCGACTTACATGAGCAGTTTGGCCAGCACCCTTCGTCACGCCGGCAGGCTCGACGAGGCGGCGAACCTGTATCGCGACGCCATCGCGATGGACCGCCGCCTTCGCGGTCCGGAGCACGAAACGATCGCCGGCCTCGAAATCGGCCTTACTCGCCTTCTCGTCCAGCGGCACGACTTGACCGAGGCCGAACGAACTGTACGAGACGCGATCCGAATTCGCGGGCGCCTCGGCAACAGCGCCTCGCCGGGCGACGCCTACGCGCAAGGATTGCTCGGCATGGTGCTGACGCGCGAAGGCCGATACGTCGAGGCGGACTCCGCGTTGCGAGGGTCACTACGCAAACTGGAACGCCAGGTCGGACGAGAGCAGCACGACGTGCGCGAGGTCTACGGTTGGCTCGCCGACCTCGACGATGCGGTCGGGCGACGCGACGACGCGTTGCGTCATCGCGTCATTGCCGACGCCCGTTAACTCACTACGGCTTGTCGATAGGCAGCTTGCTCGGCACTCGGACCGGCGTTGAGCGCGACAAGTTGCGGGCCGCGGGATCGGTGAGAGCGCTCATGTAATCCATGAGCTGGTCGACCAAGTCGGGAGTCAACACGACGCCCGCGAGAAGCGGGTCGCGCTGCGCGAGAATGGCGGATTGGTTCGGCTGAAGCGTGCCTTGCAGCGCGGCTTCGAGCTGCGTCGGGTCGTAGTTCTGCAGTTTGAGATCGGACTGGCTGTAGTGCTCGACGAACGCGCGGAGCGTGACGATCGCGCCGTCGTGGCCGTACGGTCCGGTCAATTCCACGTTGCGCAGGGGCGTCGTACGGAAGAGGTACTTGTCGGCCGCGTTCCCGGTCACTCGCATGCGGCCGAAGTCGTCGTGCCCTGAGACTCCGTCGCCTTCGCCGGGTCCGATCTGCGCGACGGCAACGTCGTGGAACTCCTCGTCGCTGAACGTCGACCCATTGTGGCAGAGCGAGCACTTGAGCGTGAGAAAAGTCTGCGCGCCGGCGAGTTGCCGCGGCGTCAGCGCGTTGTCGTTGCCGGCGAGGAACCGATCCCACGGCGAGTTGTTGAACGTGAACTGATCGATGATGAAACCGGCGATCGCGTTCGATGCGTGCGCGAACGTCATATCCTCGAACTTCGTGCCGGGGTACGCCGCCTCGAACAATCCGCGGTATTCGCCGATCGCGCCGAGCCGCTTCATGATGCCCGCCCAGATACCTGGGAGATCGTTGTCGTCGATTTGGGCCAGCTCGTTGCTGTTCCCAAATGCGCGCATCTCGAATCGATTGGTCGGCGGGAACATCGGCTGCGCCGACAGCGCGCCGAACTCGAACACCTTCGCGATCTCGGGGGGGATCTGATTTCCGGCCGGTGTATGGAAGCCGCCCTGTGCATCGACCTCGACGCGTCCGTCCCAGAACAGATGCTTCATCGCGTGCAGGTTGAAGAGCGCGGGGCCATTGCGCGGAATGAAGCCCGTCGCGGGCGGCTCGCGCGTCGGCCCGAGGCCGGTGCCACCCTGGCCGACCGCCAAGCTCTTGTCATCGCCCGTGGAGAACGCCGGGAGGTGACATGTCATGCACGAGATGTCGCGATTACCGCTCAGAATCTTGTCGAACGCGAGCGCCTGGCCGAGCTTCGCGAGCGCAGGGCGGACGTGCGGCGCCGGAGGGAGGGGAACGATTCCACGCCCGGCGGCAAGCTGTCGAATCAGTTGCGGCGTGATGACGTCGGCCGAAGCGGCGTCGGGTCGCGCGGCGCTCGGTGCGGTCGGGGCTTCGGTCATTCTGTCGGAGCATGCGACCGGACCAAAAACGGCTGACAACAGTAACGCTCGCCTGCTCCACTGGAGGCGGTTCATCGGACTGTCCCCTCGGATCTTTTCGCGGCTTACTGCGGATGGGTCCCGGGCGCATCGACTTCGACGCGGCCCCTTGAGGGACATGCGCAAAAGCGCGAGGATTTCCGACACCGGCCCCCCGGAAGTGCGGTGGGGGGCCGGCTGATCCGGCTATTCGGTCGTCGAGTCCTCGCGCCCGGCGAGTTTTCGCGCCGTCGCCGACTCGAGCTCACGAAGGAGGAACAGGCGGGCCTTGAGCCAGTCCCGCTCGATCGTTCGCGCCGAGACCCGAAGCAGCTCCGATATCTCCTTCTCCGAGAAGCCGCCGAAGAATCGCAGTTCTACGATGCGACGCAGCCGCTCGTCGACCACGGCGAGCCGTCCGAGCGCTTCGTCCAGCGCGAGGATGTCGTCGAGCTGCATCTCCAGCGCGACGTCGCCTTCGCTGAGCGAGACACGCGTTGCATCGCCGCCTCGCTTCGTCGCCCCTCGGCGGCGGGCGAAATCGACGAGCACCTCGCGCATCGCTCGCGCGGCGGCGCCGAAGAAATGGGCTCGTCCCTCCCAATCCGCCTGGCCGTGAAGCTTGAGATAGGCCTCGTGAACGAGTTCCGTGGTCGACAGGGTCACGGCGTCGGCACCACGAAGGTGGTGGCGCGCCATCCGTTTCAGCTCCGCGTAGACGCGCCCATACAGCTCTGGATCGGTCGCCGGCTGATCGTCCTTCGAGAGGCTCACAATAGAGTATGACAACGGAGGCGTGTGGGTGGCCGGGTCGGACATCACAGCATGAGTGCCACAAATCAGGTCGTTAGTTCCGGTCTGCGTCTCTCCGTTGAGCAGTTGCGGTTTGGCGGCTCTTGATAAGTGACTCAAGTCGCTATAAAGCAGCCACTTAACGCATGCGTTGACGGATCGAACGAGTCGTTATACGTTTCATCCGGATAGACGGATAATGAGTTCCGGACCCAACGTACTCGAACAGCTTTCCATCCTCGCCGACCCCACCCGGAGCCGGGTGTTGCTGCTGCTCGAGCGGCACGAGCTCACCGTCGGAGAGCTGTGCACGATTCTGCAGTTGCCGCAGTCGACGGTGAGCCGGCATCTCAAGCTGCTCGCCGATGACGGCTGGCTGGTCTCGCGCGGCGAGGGCACGAGCCGGTTCTATCGAATGCTCGGCGACCGTCTCGATGAATCCACAAAGTCGCTCTGGTCGGTCGTGCGCGGGCAAATCTCCGCCGGCGCCGGCTCGCGGCAGGATGAGCGGCGCGCCGAGGGCGTTCTCGCCAAGCGGCGCGACAAAGCGATCGTGTTCTTTCGCGACTCGTCGAAGCTGTGGGACGTGATGCGCTCGGAGATGATCGGCGAGCGCGCCGACCTGCTTGCGTTGCTCCATCTGCTCGACGAGAGCTGGGTCGTGGGCGACCTGGGCTGCGGAACGGGGCACGTCGCCGAAGCGCTCGCGCCGTGCGTCGCGAAGGTCGTCGCCGTGGACGAGTCGGGCCCGATGCTCGAGTCCGCACGCACGCGACTCGCGTCGCACGACAACGTCGAGCTGCGCGTCGGCACGATCGAATCGCTGCCGATCGACGATGGCGCGCTCGATGCGGCGATTCTGTTTCTCGTCGCGCACTTCGTCACCGACCCGGCGCGCGCGATGGCGGAGGTTCGGCGCGTACTTCGGCCCGGTGGACGGCTGCTGGTCGTGGACCTCATGTCGCACGACCGCGTCGACTACGTCGTGCAGCTCGGACACGTCTGGCAGGGGTTCGACGGAGCGCAGATGATCGCATGGCTCGAAGGTGCCGGTTTCGCGAACTGCCGCTATCAACCGCTTCCTGTCGCGCCGGAAGCGAAAGGTCCCACGCTGTTCGTGGCCACAGGCCGCAAGCAATGACAAATCACTCTCGAGGAATCTGAAATGGGCGTCGCCGAGTTGACCGAGAAGCAGCGGGAGCAAGCCACCGATCGTCCGCCGTTCAAGGTGGCCGACCTTTCGCTCGCCGAGTTCGGGCGCAAGGAAATCCGCCTCGCCGAGCAGGAAATGCCCGGCCTGATGTCGATCCGCGAGGAGTACAAGGGCAAGAAGCCGCTCGCTGGCGCGCGCATCATGGGCTCGCTGCACATGACGGTGCAGACCGCCGTCCTCATCGAAACGCTCGTCGACCTCGGCGCCGACGTGCGTTGGGTGTCGTGCAACATTTTCTCGACGCAAGACCACGCCGCGGCCGCTGTCGCCGTCGGCCGAACGGGCACCGTGATCCAGCCCGCCGGCACGCCGGTCTTTGCCTGGAAAGGCGAGACGCTGGAGGAGTACTGGTGGTGCACCGAACAAGCACTCATGTGGCCCGATGGCGGCGGCCCCAACATGCTGCTCGACGACGGCGGCGATGCGACGCTCCTCGTGCACAAAGGCGTCGAATATGAGAAGGCCGGTCGCGTGCCCGACTTCGATCCTGGCAAGGATCCCGAAGAGTGGGGCGTGATTCTCGACTTGCTTCGTACTGAACAGCGGAAGAATCCCGGCCGCTGGACGAAGGTTGCCGCCGCCATCAAGGGCGTGACCGAGGAGACCACGACCGGGGTCCACCGTCTCTACGAAATGATGAAGGCGGGCACGCTGCTGTTCCCGGCGATCAACGTCAACGACTCGGTGACGAAGTCGAAGTTCGACAACATCTACGGGTGTCGGCACTCCGTCATTGATGGACTGAATCGCGCGACCGACGTGATGATCGCCGGCAAGCTCGCCGTGGTCTGCGGTTACGGCGAAGTCGGCAAGGGCTGCGCCGAAGCGCTACGCGGGCAAGGCGCGCGCGTCGTGATTACCGAGATCGATCCGATCTGCGCGCTCCAGGCGTGCATGGCCGGCTACCAGGTCGTGACGCTCGACGACGTCGTCTCGACCGCCGACATCTTCATCACCGCGACCGGCAACTTCGACATCATCACCGCCGCCCACATGGGCCGCATGAAGGACAAGGCGATCGTCGGCAACATCGGCCACTTCGACAACGAAATCGACATGGCCGGCTTGAAGAAGGTGGCGGGCATCAAGCGAATCAACATCAAGCCGCAGTACGACGAATGGGCGTTTCCCGACGGCCATTCCGTAATGATCCTCGCCGAGGGACGCCTGATGAACCTCGGCTGCGCGACCGGTCACCCGAGCTTCGTCATGTCGTCGAGCTTCACGAATCAGGTGATGGCGCAGATCGAGTTGTTCGGCAACACCGCGAAGTACAAGAAAGAGGTGTACGTGCTGCCGAAGTGGTTGGACGAAAAGGTGGCACGGTTACACCTCGGCAAGCTCGGCGCTCGGCTGACCACTCTGAGCAAGGATCAGGCGGAGTACATCGGAGTGAACGTCGACGGCCCGTATAAGCCGGATCACTACCGATACTAGGGACCTTTGCTTGGACCTTCTGTCAGGCGAGCTCGTGGAACTGCTTTACCGCAGAGAGACGCAGAGAACAACCAGTCCATGTCGCGCACCAAGCCGGAATTTTGGGCAGACAGGCGGCGGCGTAGCTCAGGCGTCTTGGCTGTCTCCGCGTCCTCTGCGTCCCTGCCATGAGGCAGTTGCAGGTACAGCGCTCGATCAACGTGGCACGAATTCGATCGTCAGCACCTCGAACGGCGCTAGAGATATTCGCTGCTCTTCCCCCGCCCGAAAGGCTCGCGGCACGTCGCGCCCCACGAACGGGTTGCGTGCGGCGTAGCCGGTCGGCGCACGGGACGGCAACTCCAAGTCCCGCCCAAGTTCGATTCCGATCGTCCGCGGCCGCTCGCTCGGGTTTCTCACCGTGACGATACCCTTCTTCTCCGACCAAGCCGCCCAGCCATAGGGCTCGAGTCGCAGCGGATCGCCGCCGATCCAGTGCGTGTCGAACAGGGTATCCGCGTTCGCGCGCGACCACTTCGCGTGCTCGGCAATCGCATCCCAATTCTCCTTCGAGAGAAGCGCGGGCGTGATGTACATCTCTTGCAGCTGGGTGCCGTTGCCGAAGTACGCGTGAACCTCGTTGGCGAAGTCGTTGCCTGGGTCGGTGTTCAGATTGTGCGCCGATTTGGCGTAGATCAGACCGTGCAGCATCAATGAGCTGAGCGGGAAGAGCGCGCCGGCTCGGACGACGTGGTCGTACGTGTCCGCGTCGCGATACGTGATCCATCGTTGGCGGCTCGAGCCCACTCCGGCGAATGAATGATCTTCGCCCCCACGCCAAATCGAATCGGCCCAGCGAAGCCAGAACGGCGACGGATACGTTCCGGTCGTGAGGTTCACGTACAAGTCCGGCTTCTCCGCTCGCAGCTCGGCGATCAAATGGATCGCCGCATCGAAGTCGCTGTCGAACGCGCTGCCCGGCGCCGTGCTTGCGGCGTTTCCCGTGCCATCGAACTTGAACTGATTCACGCCGTACCGGCGGATCATGTCCATGCACGTGTCGCGAAAGCGCTGATAGTACACGGGCCCCGAGAGCGCGAACCCGCGGTCGTTCGTCTCGAAACCCTGCTGTTTGCCGAATGCGACACGGTCGTCGTGCGGTTTGCCGTAGCCGCCCCAGGGCGACATCCATACGCCCGGCGCCGAGCCAAACTTGTGCGTCGCGTCGCGCACGGCGCTGAATCCGTTTGGAAATCCGGAATTGAACCGCCAGAGCGTCGTTGGGTCGTCCCAACCGTCGTCGAACAGGAACGAATCGAGCGCAACGCCGCGCTGTTCGTGGAGCTCCGTCCCGAACGCGTTCACCGCGCCGAGCGCGTCCGACTCGCTGAACTTCGAGAAGTAGCCGATGTCGTACCAGGAGTTGTAGTGCAGGAACGTGCGATAGGGATGCGCGCGCTCGCGTTCGACATAGGCGAGAAAGTCGCGTCGGAGCTGGCCGCTGCGCGTCACGCCGACGACCGAGCTGACCTCGAGCGTCGTGCCCGGCTTGAGTGGCAGCGTGCGCGGCATTCGGCAGCGCACGCGGTCGCCGTCCACTCCGTTGTTCGCGAGCGGATGCTCGAATGCGTAGTACGCGTCGTCGACGACGATCGGCGAGCCGTGCACCGTGCCGCTCACCCACGTTCGTGGGGCGGTGAAGTCGAAGAGGGTGACGTCGCGCAGCGGCACTTCGCCGGAGAGCGCCCGCACCGACAACTCCTGCCGCACGTACGTCGAGCCGTCGCGCAGCACGCCGCGCCAACCGACCTCGAGCCGGCCCTCGGGGTCGCGGAGCGTGACCACGACACTGTTCCCCGGCAGGCGCTCCGATTTTCTCGACGCCGATGCGTTTGCCGAAAGCGTCTCCGTGCGCGCGTCACCGACGATTCGAAACGCGCTCGATGGAAGCACGGTCGCCGTCGGCCCGGCACCGAGCGTCAGCGTGAACAACTCGCTCGAGACGGGAAGATCGGCGCGGTTCAGCCGGTCGGTCAGCTTCGCCGGATGCAGCGAATTGTTGGCGAGACTCCACGTCGCGATGATCGACTCGTTGCCGAGCGTCAGCACGCGATCCTGCAGCCGCGCGCTCGATCTGAGCGCGTTCGCACCGGCGAATGGAATCATGGCATCGATGCTCTCGCCGGCGCGCAGAATGCCCGCACCAAGCGCGAGACGCCCGCTTCGATCGAGAAACTCTCGGCGTGATATCATGCGGATAAGGTGCACGGCGGCCCGTCGCGCGGAAGTACCGCGGCGGCGGCGTTAGATGCGCGTCGCCGCGGGCCCGGCTCTCGTGACGAAGAACGACGCCTTTGCCGCCGCGGACGGAAAACGCTCCTTGTACCGCTCCGACCACTGCGCCTTGAACGGCAGCGCCTCCGCCGACGGAACGAGCGCCCAAACGGCGCCGCCAAATCCCGCGCCGAACGCCGACGCGGCCGTGGCGCCCATGTTCCGTGCGTCGCGCACCAGCCGGATCGTCTCCTCGATTTGGTTCTTGAGCAGACGTTCGGCGCCCGCTTGCGACCGATCCACCAGATCGCCAAGCGCAGAAAGATCGCCGCGAAGCAACGCGTCGCCAGACCCCGGAATCAACTCCGCGCTCTCGTGCACGAATTGCTCGAGGCGTTCGCGCAGCTCTGCGTCGCAATCCGACGCCATCGCGAGCAGGCGCGCGGCGCCGTCCGGCGACGACGCGAGGGCGTCGCCGAGCGTGGCGTCGCCTCGTCCCGTCGTTTCGCGCCACCGCGCCGCCAACTCCTGCGTCGACCGCGACAGCCGATTGTAGGCCTCGCGCGCGCCGCCGATCTTTTCGGCCACCACGCCGCACGATGCGAGGACCAGCTCGTGGTCCTTCGGCAGCGGAACCTGCCGCTCGAATCGTACGGGGCAGAACGAGTATTGGATCAACGCGTCGGGCCGAGCGCAGAGGATCGCCGTGTGGTCTTCACTGCCCCCGAACGTTCCCACGCCTGTGTCGCCCGCGAACGCCTCGAAGGCGTAACCATTCTCGACCGCGCCGAGATATCCAGCGAGAACGTCAGTTCTGGGAAAGACTCTCTGATAGAGATCGCGCGACGCGAGTCCGTTGACGTCGGCCAGCGCCAGGAAGGTCGCCACGACCAACGCGCTCGAGCTGCTCATGCCCGATGCCGCCGGGAGGTCGCTCGCGAACGCGATGTCGGCGCCGACCAGCGACTCGGCCTCGCCGAAATCGCGCGCGATCCGGCGCGCGACGGTGAACGGATACGTCGACCAATGTCCATCGGTCGCGCGCACGTAGGGATCGACCGTGCCTTCGACAACCTCGCCAATCCGCGCGTCGGCGATCCGCAGCCGACGGTCTGAGCGCGGTAGCGCGACGATACAGATGCCCCGCTCGATCGCGCAGAGCAGACTGCGGCCGCCCGCGTAGTCCGTGTGCTTTCCCAGAAACTCCACACGGCCGGGGACCCAGAACGCCCGCGCCGAATTGGAGCCGCGTTCGCGGGCGCGGAGCGTGGCCAGCGCCGCCTCCGCGTTCTGGAACAACGCCACCTTTGCTTCGACGGCCTCTTCGCTCAAGCCGATGGCGCGAAACCGGGCGGCAGCGGGCGGCGGGCGTTCGGTCAGAGGCGCACCGCCACATCGCGAAGCCGCTCGGCGACTTTCGAGACGTCGGAGCGACGCGACAGGTCGAGGACCGACGCGTCGGCCGCAATCATCTCGAAGCGTTCGCCGAGGACGTCGATGGCGTATTGAATCGCGTGCGGCAGCTCGAGCTCGTCGCGCGACGACGGCGGCACGTCGCGACACGCCCGAAAGATCTTGGAATCGAGCCGCCAACAGTTCATGCTCACCGGTGAGTCGCTCCGAGCCGATGCCGTCGCCGCGTCCGGCTTCTCGACGATGCGCCGAAGAACGCCGCCCTCGACGTCGAGCACGGCGTACGACGCGATTCGATTGGCGGGAATGTCGCCGGTGCGAAGCAGCCCGCCGCGCGAGAACGCCACGCCCGCCGGTCCACTCGCGGTGCGAAGTCGAGTCAGGAGGTCGGTCGGATAGTAGTTATCGGCGTTGACCACGACGAACGGCTCGCCGCCGACAAACTCCTCCGCCGCGAGCACCGCGTCCGCGGTGCCAAGGGGTTTTGCCTGCACCGCGAACTGAACCTGAAGCCGCGTCGGGATCGCCGCGCGCGCGTAGCGGTCGGACATCTCGGTGTGTTGCGGAGCGACGACGAGGCAGACGTCCGTGAACCCGGCGTCGGCGAGTCCGCTCAGCACGTAGTCGAGGAACGGCCGGCCGACCGGAATCATCGCCTTCGCGCCCGCGTCCGCGACGGCGGCTTGTTCGGTCGACAGCCGAGCTCCGTCGTCGGACTCGCGCATTCGGTTTCCCAGTCCGCGCGCGAGAATGACGGCCTTGGTACATGGCCGCTTGGCCGCGACCGACGACGTCTCGCTTCCTCCTAGTTCCGGCTCGCTCGCCCACGTTTTCCTCACGACGTTCACGAGCACGACTCCACTGACGACGAACAGCACCGCCCAGACGAACGTGTGACCCATTCGTCCGTAGATCAGACTCCCGGTCCCGAACAGACCCGCGTACACGAACGTGACGCCGGCGGTCCATCCGAGCAGCATCTGCGGAAAGCTGTCGCTCGACGGCGGCAGGTTCGATTCGGCGCGAATCGTATTCCAACCGGGCCCCGCCGGTCGCGTCAGCTCGTAGAACCTCACGAGCGACGCGCGATCCGCCGGCTCGGTGAGCATCGTGACGGCGATCCACACGACCGTCGTCACGGCGACGGTGATGAGCAGCGGCGCCGGGTCGGCGATCGCGTAGCCTTCCTTCTTCGCGACGAAAAAACCGAACGCGACGAGGAAGGACGACACCATCGCCGAGATCTCGCTCCACGCGTTGATGCGCCACCAGAACCACCGGAGCAGGTAGATGAGCCCCGTCCCCGCGCCGATCGACAGCAACAACTGAAACGCTTCGCTCGCCGTCGACAGCGCGAGCGTGAACGCACCGGCGGCGATCATGAGAAACGCCGTCAGCGCCCGCGACATCCAGAGGTAGTGACGCTCCGACTTGCCGCGCCCAATGAAGCGCTGATAGAAATCGATGATGAGATACGACGAGCCCCAGTTGAGGTGTGTTTCCATCGTCGAGCGATAGGCGGCGAAGAGCGACGCGATGAGAAGTCCCTTCATGCCGACCGGCAGCAGCGTGAGCATCGCCGGATAAGCGAGGTCGTTCCCGATGAGCGCCGGGTCCACGTGCGGCAGGGCGCGCTGGATGTCGGTCAGCGAGGGAAAGACGAGCATCGAACAGAGCGCGACGATGATCCACGGCCACGGCCGGAGCGCGTAGTGCGCGACGTTGAACCAGAGCGTCGCACCCATCGCGTGCCGCTCGTTCTTCGACGCCAGGATGCGTTGCGCGATGTAGCTCCCGCCGCCCGGCTCGGCGCCGGGATACCACACCGACCACCACTGCACGGTGAGCGGAATGACGAGCACCGTGAGCGTGAGCGACGTGTCGTTGAAATCGGGAAGGAGCGACAGCGTGCGCGGGTCGATCTTGCTCAGCATCGCCGACAGCCCGCCCACGGCCGGCTGCCGCAGCGCGACGATCGCCGCGCCGATCACCCCGACCATCGCCAGGGCGAACTGCACGATGTCCGTCGCCAGCACGCCCCACAACCCGGCCACCGACGCGAAGATCACGCATGCCGTGCCGGCCACGACGATCGTCTCGACGCGCCCCCAACCGAGCATCACGTTCGCGATCTTGACGGCGGCCAGGGTGACCGTCGACATGATCATGATGTTGAAGAAGAGACCGAGGTACACGGCGCGAAATCCGCGCACGACCGCGGCCGGCTTCCCCGAATACCGAAGCTCGTAGAACTCGAGATCCGTGAGCACGCGCGAGCGTCGCCAGAGCTGCGCATAGAAGAAGACGGTCGCCATGCCGGTGAGCAGAAACGCCCACCATACCCAGTTGTACGACACGCCGTGCGATCGCACGAAGTCCGTCACGAGATTCGGCGTATCCGTGCTGAACGTCGTCGCCACCATCGACGTTCCCACCAACCACCATGGTGCCGACTGGCCCGACGCGAAGAACTCCGCCGTGCTCGACCCCGCCCGCTTGAGGTAGAACATCGCGGGGAGATAGCACAGCACGAGACTGATGCCGACGACGTACCAGTCGAGTGTCGTGAGTTGGGTCAGATCGAGCTCTTGTGAGGTTCGAGTTGACTGCAACCGCAACCGCAACTGAAATGCAACTACTTACCGCAGAGCACGCAGAGCACGACCCCGAGCAAGCTACTTGGCGCAACGACCCGAGATGCTTTGGTTAAAGCCGCTCGGGAAGCCTAGTTCTGTCGGCGCGGATTTCCCGGCACGCGTAGCCTCGCGGGCGGCCCCAAAAAGAATCCGGCTCGTTTGCGGAGAGGACCCAAGTCCCTAGCCGTTCTCTGCGTTCTCGCGTTCTCCGCGTCTCCGCGGTGAGCAGTTAAGTGGTTCAGCAGTCGTGCTGTTCAACTAAGCTCGCCGAGCGACCTGTCCAAAGCCTCCGCAAGCAACTCGGCGTCCTCTACGTCAAACGGCATTGGCGGCCGGATCTTGATCACGTTGTGGTACGGTCCGTCGGTCCCGAGCAGGATGCCCTTCTCTTTCATTCGGTTCGCCACGAACGACGCCTCTTCGCCGGCGGGCTCGCGTGTATGACGGTCTTTCACCAGCTCGACGCCCAAGAAGAGCCCGGATCCGCGGACGTCGCCGATGATTTCGTATCGGTCGGCGAGCGGCCGCAACCGATCGAGTAGGTGCGCCCCGACGCGTAGCGCGTGCGCCTGGAGCTTCTCGATGCGCACCGTGTCCAGCACGGCGAGTCCGACCGCACATGAAACGGTATTGCCGCCGAACGTGCTGAAGTACTCCATCCCATTGTCGAATGCGTCGGCGATGGCGCGCGTCGTCGCGATCGCTCCAATCGGATGCCCGTTGCCGAGCGGCTTTCCCATCACGACGATGTCGGGCATGACATGTTGATCCTCGAACGCCCAGAAGCTCGTGCCCATTCGTCCGAGACCAGTCTGCACCTCGTCCGCAATGCAAACCCCGCCGCCCGCACGCACGTGCGCGTACGCCGACTCGAGATATCGCGGCGGGGGAATCAGCTGGCCACCGACACTCGGACAGGTCTCCGCGATGAACGCGGCGACGCCGCGGCCGGACGCAGTCAGGTCATCGACGATCGCGCCGACGTGCGACGCGTACTTCGCACCCGCGTCGGGATCGCCGCGCCGATACAGGCCGCGATAGTCGTCGGGCACCGGCGCCACGTGAACCCAGTCCGGCGCTCCTGTCCCACCCGGGCCAGCATGCTTGTATGGACTGATGTCGATCAGCGACGTCGTATTGCCGTGGTACGCGGCCTCCAGGACGATCGTGTCCTTCCGCCCGGTCGCGGCGCGCGCCAGGCGCAGTGCGAGCTCGTTCCCCTCGCTGGCCGAGCTGACGAAATAGCACACCTCCAGTTCGCGCGGCATCGTCGCGAGCAGGGCCTCGGCGTATCGCTCGAGCAGGTCGGTCAGATAGCGCGTGTTCGTGTTCAGCACGCGCATCTGTCTTTCCGCGGCTTCTACCACCCGCGGATGACAGTGACCCACGTGCGGAACGTTGTTGTACGCGTCTACGTAGCGACGCCCGTCGCGGTCGAACAGGTACTGCATCCATCCGCGGATCACTTCGACCGGCTCGCGATACGAAAGACTAAGGTTCCCGCCGAGCGACTTCTCTCTCGCCGTGAGCGATTCTCGCCGCGCCCGTTCCACCGGCGGGAATCGATCCGCCGGAACGCGAACGATGAGGTTCGGATCGGGGCAGAGCGAAGTCCACACCGTCCGCTGCGTCGGCCGCGCGACCCCTGGGAAGTCGGTCCCAAGCTCCAGCAAATCGGTGATCACCTGCAAGTGCAAATGCGGCGTCCATCCGCCGTTCACGTTCGCGGCGCCGAGTGTCGCGATGCGATCGCCGGCTTTCACTCGCTTGCCCACCGCGAGACCCTCGAGCGACTCACGGCTCAAGTGGCCGTAGAGCGTGAAGAACTCGGTTCCGTCGTCGGTACGGTGCCGCAGGATGATCACCGGACCGTAGTCCTGGTTCATCCCGTTGTCCTTGAACGCCGCGATCTCGCCGTCGAGCGGCGCGAACACCGGCGTTCCCGCGTCGGCGAACAGGTCGAGCCCGATGTGGATCGTGCGGTGTTCGTCGGTGGGGCGCGGGCCGAGTGCGAACGCCGGCGCGACGTAGAGCAGCCGCGGCTCGTCGTATCGACCGATCGACACTCGAACTTCCGCTTCGCGCATCACATCGAACACGTGCCGCGTGAGCACCGGCTCGACGTTTCCGCCCTCGGCGGCCGAAAGCATCGGGCTCGAGACGCTCAAGTCGAGCACGATCGACGGCTGTGTCCGCGCGTCGATCGCGAGCACAGATGGAAAAGCCGCGCGCCCGCGAAGAAACTCGACGACGCGCGCGTGGTGCGGTGCGGGCTCCATCCCCGCGGCTTCCCGAACGACAGCCGTCGCGAGGCCGAACGGGATTTTCGCGAGACGCGGCAGCGTGCGCGCGATCGCCGCCTGGCTCACGCCGAGGTAGTCGTGATCGGGCTGGGCGCCGAGCTGCGACGCCGCGATGGACGCGCTTCCGCACAACCGCATCGTCGCGAGGCCGAACACAGCAGCCAATTCGTTTTCGTTGAGCCGCACCGCCTCTCTGAATCCGCGTACGAGCCGCGCGGCGACGGCGAGCGGATCCGCCGCGTCGAGCATCAGGTACGCCATGGCGATCGCCAGATCGGCGACGCGGTAGCTGTACACCATGTCGCCGAAGTCGACGATGCCGGTCACTTGTTGGCCGCGCGACTCGACGTCGGCGTCGCCTCCGACGAGGATGTTGTAGTCGTTCGGATCGCCGTGCACGACGCCGCGCGGCAGTCGGTCCAGGAGCGGCACCGTGTAGCGGTCGAAGCGATCGACGAGCGCATCGATTGCCCCGGCGAGCGCAGCGTCCGCGAGCATCGACCGATTGTTCGAGACCGTCGCGCGAGCGTTCGCGATGTCCCAGTAAAAATCGCGATGCACGGCGGGATGATCGAAATCGGCGAGTGCCGCGTCGATCGCGCCGAGTTGGCGGCCAAGCTCCTCGAAGAGCCGCCGCGATCGGTAGCGAGCCTGTGCGAGCGGCCGGCCCGGCAGATAGCTCACCGCCCAAGCCAGATGGGAGCGTCCGTCATCGCCACGAACGTCAAAGAGTGAGTCTCCGTGCCGCGCGACGAACACGCGCGGAGTCGTCGACACTGTGCGCGCGAGGTGGGCGAGCGCGGCCTGCTGCGCCTCCAGGATCCCCCGTTCTTCGGCCGCGCTCGCGACCTTGAGCACCGCCGAAGGCTCGCCGCCGGCGACGATCAGAAAATTCTGGTCCCGCTCACTCGGTAGCGGAGTGGCTCGGCCGTCGATCCCGAAATGCGTCCGCGCGACTCCCGCGGCGGTGTCGGGTGACAGCGCGGGGGACTCGCGCAGCAGACTATCGCTTGTCGCCACGGACTTCCTTGGGGATTCGGCCCTCGCGTGCGGCGCGCCAAGTATCGCCGGAGCGCAGGACTTGATACGCGCGCTCGAATCGCAGCGGCGTGGTGTACCCCGACGACGCGTTGTCGTAGTTCTGCGCGAAGAGATAGACCTCGACCGTGTCACCCGCCATCGCGAAGACCGGCGAAAACCGGACGATGTAGCCGGGGAGCGCGGCGGCGCACTTTACCGTCTTGCGAGAGGCCGTGATCGCCGGCTGACAGACTCCTTTGATCGATCCGAGCCGCCGCATTTCGGTCTCGACGGCCTCGGGCCACGTGTCGGCTGCCGCGAGCCCCACCGTGCGAGGTAACCCGCGTCGATCGAGCAGCAGCGACTGATTTGGGTCATTGAGGTCGAACGCGGCACGAGCCGCCGCGTCGTACACGCGGCCCTGAGCCTCCGGCGAAAGCGTGGCGACCGAGAGGCCGTGACCCCTCAAAACGGCCGAATCGTCACCACCGCATCCGCTCGCGACGTGCGCGGCGAGAGCGATGGCGACGATTCGAATTGGGTGCATCCCGGGAAATTAGCGCCCGCCAGGTCTCCGGAAATCCCGGTGATCGTCGTTCCGGTGGGCGTCGTTCCTATGATCGTCGTTTCGATGGTCGCTCCAACGACGATCCGCGTCGCGGTTGCGGTCGTGGTTGTCACGATCGCGAATCGCCTGCGCATGGAGCCGAGCCTCTTCAGCCTCGCGAGCACGGATCTGCTGCTGGCGGAGGATCTCACGCTGCTGCGCCATCTGGAACTCACGCTCGCGTTCGATCTGCAGCTGACGCTCGCGCGCGATCTCGATCTCACGCTGCCGGCGGATCTCGTCCTGGTAGATCCGATCGTTGTTGTAGTAGCCGTTGTTTCCGTACGCGCCCGGACCATAGATGAGGTGCGCGTTCACCGGCAGACGCCTCGCCGCGACTTCGCAATTCATCGGCGCAGGCTGACGGCCCGGTGGAACGCCATCGATCCAGATCCTGCACATGCCGGCAGGCGGCATCTGACCCGGCGGAACCCTGAAGATTCCCTGGGCCAGCATCGGGGTCGCGAAGGCAAGAGCGCCCGCGGCCGTCAAAAGGTGGAGTTTGCGCATTGCTTCTCCTTTGGTGGGTTGAGCTGAAGTCGCTCGCGCTACCAAAAGGCATGGACGGTGCCGAGTCGGCCATGCCGCGTAAATGCCGTACTTATAATGGTTTACGCTGAAGCAGGCTCGAGTGACCCGCCTCACATCGTCCGATAGGCGCGAAGATTTCGTCCTCCAGGGAGGACGTCTCGCTCAGGCTGGTTTGGGCGGCGCGATTCGCCGCGCCCAGAACCAATAGACCGCGACGCCTATCAGCAGTATGCCCACGCCGATCCCGGCATTCTCGGGATACTGAATGATCGTCGACGCGGATATCGCCCAGCACGCCAACACGAAAACCATGGTGGTCGCTGGATGGCCGGGGACGCGAAGTCCGCCGACTCTTGGCTCGTTCGCTCGACCCTCCCGCGCGCGAAAAACGAGAAGCGACGCCCCGGTCAGTCCGAAAAACAACACGTCGATCGACACGACGTAGTTGAGGATCTGATCGTATTTCCCAGCGAGCGCGATCACCATCGCCCAGATCCCCTGCACCACGATCGCGACGACCGGAACGCGAGAGCGAGGATCCAGCTTCGCCACCGCCCTGAAGAACACCCCATCGCGCGCCATCGCGAAATAGACGCGAGGGGCCGTCAGCACACCCTGGCTGAGAAACCCGACCGTCGAGATCGCGATACCGAGCGCGATGAGCCGCGCGCCGCGCTCGCCGAGTGCCGACCTCAATACCATCGACGCCGGCGTCGACGTCGCCGCGAGCCCGTCCATGCCGAGCACGCGCAAACAAACGATCGTGACCGCGAGGTAGAGCGCGATCACACCGATCACGCCGATCAATAACCCGCGCGGCAGATCGCGGCGCGAGTCGCGCATCTCACCGCTCACGAAGCTCGCCGTCTGCCAACCGCCATACGCGAACAACACCGGCACCATGGCCGCCCCGAAGCCGGCGAGACCACCCGTGCCGTTTGGAAGCGACGCGGATGCCAGGCTCGCCGCTGGCGCCGCGAACATGAAGCCGACGACGATCAGCAGCCCGATCGCCGCGAGCTTAGTGATCATCAGGGCCGACTGCACGTTGCTGCCGGCGCGCACGCCGAAACAATTCACCAACGTCAGAAGGCCGAGCGCAATCGCGGCGATCGCTTGCTCCGGGATCGCCCACCCGGTCAGCTCGCGCGTGTAGCGGCCGAAGATGATCGCCGACCCGGCCATCCCGCCCGTCTGAATCACGAGCAGCAGCGTCCATCCATATAGGAACGCGACGATCGGATGGTACGCATCGCGGAGATATGCGTATTGTCCCCCGACACCCGGGCGCAGCCTCGCCAGCTCGCCGTAAACAAACGCGCCGATCAGCGCGATCATGCCCCCGGCGACCCACGCGCCGATGACGAGCAACGGCGTGTGCACCGCACGCGCGACCACGCTCGGGTTCACGAAAATCCCCGAGCCGATGATCCCGCCCATCACGATCATCGTCGCGTCGAACGCGCCCAGACGCCGAGCGAGCGTCGGCTCGGCGCCGGTTCTTTCCGTCGCCGGAATCTCGACGTCGGTGAGCGGCTCGGTCATGGGGCGCGAGGATACGCGTGAGACCCCGCTCGGTCAACCAGGACTCCGGATCGCGGCCACTCGGCGCCCGCGCCCTGATGCGCCGAACAGACCCCGAGCGTCAGCCGGCCCAAGGCAGCTGGGACATGACAGACTCGGGACGCCAGGGCATGGGCTTCTCCGCGTGAAGCCCATAACGTGCAGCCCGACTGACCGATCATCCCGGTCACGACTTACCAAACATCCCGGTCTGTACCTCTCTTCGGTTCAGGGCCCGCTCGGGCCGGGGCTAGAGGAGCTTCCCCTCTGAGCCGACCGCCGTATGGCGAGGGCTGGTCTGACGTCAGATGTCCGAATTCAGACGTCCGACGTCCCACAGGAACGTGGCCTGCTCGGCGCGACAGCCGCGAATGGCTGCGCGCCGTTTGCTCTCCTATTCCGCCTGCAACGCCACCGCCGGATCCACCTTCGTCGCCCTCTTCGCCGGCACGATCGTCGCCGACACGGCGGCTACGCCAAGCACGATCGACACGAGCGCCAAAGTCACCGGATCGCGCGCTCCGATTCCGTAGAGCATCCCGGCGACGAATCTCCCGAGGAGCAGCGACGACGCGATGCCGATCGTCACTCCGGCGGCCGCCATCCACGCACCGTGACGAACCACGAGCATCACGAGACTTCGCGTTTGCGCGCCGAGTGCCACGCGGATGCCGAGCTCGCGCGTGCGCTGTGCGACGGAGTAGCTCACGACGCCGTACACACCGATCAGCGCGAGCACGAGCGTCGCCGCGGCGAACGCGCCGATGAGCAGCAGCGGGAATCGACGCATGAAGACCGAAGACGAATTCGTGATCAACTGATCCATCGCCATCGGGTTGACCACTCCGGCGCCGGGAGCCGTTTCCTCGACGATCCGCGTCAGCTCGCGCGCCAACTCGCCGACGTCGCGTTGTGACCGGATCGCGATGCTCATGTACGTCTCTGGATCTTGAGCAAACGGAACGTAGAGCGTTGGCGGAATGTGTTCGTCGATATTGCCGATCGGAACGTCGCCGACCTGGCCGACGATGTGAATCGTGTCGCGTCCGCCGCCCATCACGACCGACTGCCCGATTGCGTTTCCGTTCTTGAAGTAGGCCTCGGCGAACGCGCGATTCACGATGCCCGCGGGCGGCGCATTGGCGACGCCGTCGCCCGCGCCGAAATCACGTCCATGCGAAAGGGGAATCTCGAGCGCGGAGAAGTAGCCCGGGCTAGACGTCCGATAGCTCGCCGTCGGTTCCTTCCCTGGCTCGGTCGGCGCCTGTCCGACGATGTCGAAGCCGACGCTGTTCCCCCAATCGAGCGGGAGTTTCGTGACCAGACCGGCGGCGTCCACGCCGGGCAGCGCGCGCGCTCGGCTGACGATTTGGTCGAAGGTCGCGACGCGCAGCTCCGGCTTCACGTAGTTCGCGTCAGGCAAGAACACGCCCGCGATCGTCAGATGCTCGGCCTGAAAGCCGAGCTGGATCGACATGAGCTTGACGAGGCTGCGTCCGAAGAGCGCGGCGCCCGACATCAATACCATCGTGAGCGCGACTTCGCCGACGACCAGCGCGTCGCGCACCGCTCCGGCCCGCGCGCTGCCGCGCACGCCCTGTTTCAGCACCTCCGCCATCTGCGGACGCGCTTCGCGCAGCGCGGGCACGAGGCCGAACAACACGCCGGCGACGACCGAGATGAGGCAACTGTAGATCGCCACCGGACCGTTGACACCGACGTCGGCCAGCGCAGGCGGCCGTTGCCCAGGCGGAATGACGCCGACGAGCGTGTGGATCCCGTAGTGCGCGACGACCAGCCCCGCCGCACCCCCCAGCACCGCGAGCAGCAGGCTCTCCGTCATCAGTTGGCGCACGAGCCGCCCGCGCCCCGCGCCGAGCGCGATGCGGACCGCGACCTCTCGGCGGCGATCGGCGCCGCGCATCAGCAGCAGGTTCGCGACGTTCGCGCACGCGACGAGCAGCATCACAGCGACAGCGCCGTATAGAAGCACCACGAGTGGCCGCACCGAACCGATGAGCTGATCGCGCAGCGCGATCACTTGGGCGTCACGCCCGTTGTTCGTCGGTGGATACTCGCGCGCGAGCTGTCCCATTATCGCCGACATGTTCAGAGACGCAGTGCGAAGCGTGACACCATCCTTGAGTCGAGCGACGATGTTGAGCCAGTGCATGCCGCGCTGTTGCCGCGAGCGGTCGAGTCGATCGATCGGCGCCCAGATCGAGACGTTCCCCACGCGGGCGAATTGAAAATCCTTCGGCAACACGCCGATGATCGTCGCGTTCGTCCCGTCGAGCGTGATCGTGCGGCCGATGACCGATCGATCACCCGCGAAGCCGCGTTGCCAGAAGCCGTAGCCGAGCAGCACACGACGCGGTGCACCGACGGCGTCTTCGCCCTCGGCGAATGTCCGCCCGAGCTCGGCGTGCACACCGAGCACGTCGAAGAAGTTCGCTGTCGTTTTGCCGGCGCGGACGATCTGTGGGTGTTCGGCGCCGTACACGAACGCACCGGCGTAGTAGCCGGCCATATCGGAGAACGATCGGTTCCGCGCGCGCCAATCGAGATAGTCCGGGTACGACGCCTCCGACCGGTTGTCGACTCTCGACTGGTAGACTTCCCAGAGGTGAACCAGCCGGTCGGGCCGTGAGAACGGAAGCGGTTTGATCAGCACCGCTTCGACGACGCTGAAGATCGCCGCGTTGGCGCCGATCCCGAGCGCGAGGGTGAGCAGCACCGCGGCCGCAAATCCCGGACGCTTGCGCAGCGAGCGCGCCGCGAACTTGATGTCTTGACCGACCGAGGCGATCCACTCGGTCGCGGCGAATTTTCTGACGCGGCGCCGGTCCATCGACGCCAGCTCCGCGCGGGCGGCTTTCACGTCGCCGAATTCTCTGACGGCCAACTCACGCGCGTCGTCCGCCGACATTCCTCGTGCGACGAGGTCGTCGATGCGCTGCTCCAGATGGAACCGCATCTCGTCGTCGACGTCGCGCTGAACGGTTCGACGGGTCGCTTCGTGGTGGAAGAGCTTTTTGGGCGTGTCGTCGGTCATGGAAACGTCCTCACGCGATTCGCAGGATCTTGAACACCGCGTTGGCGTACTCCGTCCAGTCCGCTGACCGCTGCTTGAGCTGCCCCCGCCCGGCCGCGGTCAACTGGTAGTACTTCGCTTTCCGATTGTTCTCGGAGAGCCCCCACTTCGACTCGACGAGCCGCCTCTCTTCCAGCCGGTGGAGGGCGACGTAAAGGGCTCGATCCTCGACGTTGATCGTCCCATCGCTCGTCGCCTTGATCCACTGCGCGACCGCATAGCCATGGCGTGGGCCCCAAGACAGGGTCTTGAGAACCAGGGTGTCGAGCGTACCCTGGAGGAGGTCGAGATCAGCCACTTTCAAGTCCCCGGAAAGGTTCCGGGGAGATTAGACCCGGCGACGGTCAAAAAGGTTTGCACCGGCTACCGGTCCACCGGTCCACCGGTCCACCTGTCCACCTGTCCACCTGTCCATGCGCCCCATCGAACGCTTTCCCAACACCTTGCATCTAAGCATGCAACACGTGACCAGACCGGCCGTTGCCTTACAGACCGCCCACCGGGTGAGCGAACCCGAACTGATCGCTCGGGTCCTCGCCGGAGACCGGATCGCAGCGCGCGAGCTCTATGACGCGCACTCGCCCCGGGTATTCCGGCTCGCCTTCCGGTTGACCGGAGACGCCGACCTGGCTCGCGAGTTCACGCAGGACACGTTCGTGCGCGCCTTCAGTCAGCTGGCCCGCTTTCGCGGGGACTCGGCGCTCTCCACCTGGCTACATCGAGTCACCGTCACAGTCGTGGCGAACGCGATGCGAAAGGTGAAGCGGTTCAGGGAACGGGAGACGTCGCTCGAGGACGTCCATCCGTTCGCCGGTTCGGACTCGGGTGTCGACCCCGTGCTTCGCGACCGACTGCACCGCGCGATCGATGCCCTGCCGGAGATCTACCGCACGACAGTCATCATGCACGACATCGAGGGCTACACCCACACCGAGATCGCCGAAGTCCTCGGCGTGGCCGAAGGAACCTGCAAGAGCCGGCTGTCGCAGGCCCGCGCGCAACTTCGCGCCGCGCTCAGCGACCTGGCACCCGGAGAGTTGGAATCATGAAGGAAGATCGATTCGAAGCACTCATGCGCGACGCCGCGCGAACGTATCGCAAACCGCCTCAGCCCGATCTCGACGGCATGTGGTCCGAGATCGAGCGTGAAACTTGGGGCGTGGTCGCGACGACGAAGCCGGCTCGCATCGAGGCGCGATGGCTCGGAACGCGCGCATCGGGTTGGCTCGCCGCGGCTACGCTGGTGATCGGTATTGGATTGGGCCGCGCGTCCACGATGATGAAGCACGACGCTGCACCTGCGAAGCAGTCGGAAGTCGCGATGGCGAGCGTCTCACCGGTTCGGCAGTCGGACACCGCGTTCGACGCGCCCTACAACGTCGAGACGTCGCAGTACCTCGGCCAGACCGCGGCGCTGTTGATCGCGCTGCCGTCCGAGACGCGCTCCGGGCACCCGGACGACAAGTTCGTCGGCCGGGCCGCCGAGCTGCTGACGCGCACGCGGTTGCTGCTGGACTCGCCGGCCGCGAACGATACGCAGATGCGCGCCCTGCTCGAGGATCTCGAGTTGGTGCTCGCGCAGGTCGTCCGGCTTCAGAACGGACAGAATGGGCAGGATCGCACGGAGCTGGACCTCATCAACCGCGCGCTCGAACAGCGCGACGTCATCCCGCGGCTGCGTACGGCGGTCGCTGACATTTCTGCGAATTAGGAGAAGAGCGATGAAACGGATCACGCTCGCCTTTGTTGCGCTCACTGCCGGATCGGTCGTCGGCCTGGCCCAGGAGCCGCCGACACCACCCACACCGCCGGCGAGACCGGTGCCGGCGCCCGCGCCGTCCCCCGTGTCACCGGTTCCACCGACCGCGCCGGTCCCGGCACCGCGCGCTGTGCGAATCCCGAGAGATCTCGACTACGACATCGATCGGGACTATGAGCGAGAGATCGCGCGACACGCGGCGGACGTAGCGCGAGAAGCCGCGCGCATCGACCAGGATCAGGCGCGGGAGATCGCGCGCCAAGCGCAGGAAGCGGCCCGCCAGGCGGTTCGCATCGACCAGGACAACATCCGCGAGATCGCTCGCGTCAACGCCGAGCGCTTCTCACGAGACTTTGCGGCGGCGCCGATGGCGCTCTCCACGCCGTACATTTCGTCTCCGCGGGCGATCGCTCCGATGGCGCCGATGGCTCCAATCGTGACTCCGGCTCCATTCGTCACTTTCGGTGGTCGCGATTTCACGGATCGATCGGTGCCCGCGCCGTGGGTGCAGGGTGACCCGGCGGACTCCGTTTATCGTATCGCCCGCGAGGCGCTCAACAACGGCGATTACGGCCGTGCGGCGCGGATGTTCAATGAGGTCGTGCAGAAGTACGCCTCGAAGTCGCAGCTGACGGACGCCTCGCAGTACTACGAGGCACTCGCTCGGTACAAGATCGGCACGACCGACGAGCTCCATCAATCGGCGAAGATTCTCAAGCCGATGGTCGCCAAGTTGCCCCCGCGCGCCACGAACACGACGAATTCGGGCGAAGTTTCCAATGCGGTCCGCGTCGGCATTGGCCAGGGCTGTGGCGGCTACGGTTGCACGATGGTCTACAACACACGCAACGGTTTCGGCGATTCCGAGGTGGCCACGCTCTACATTCGCGTGAACGGCGCGCTCGCTCAGCGTGGCGATGCGGAAGCGCAGCAGGAGCTCAACCGCGTGGCTCCGTCCATCGGATCGCCGTGCGACCGCGAGGACACCGAAGTCAAGGTCGAGATCCTCAACAACATCGCGCGGATGGACGCCCCGACCTGGCTGCCGGCCATCAAGAGGGTGCTCGAGCGCAAGGACGACTGTTCGGTCTCGCTCCGTCGGGCAGCCGTGTTCGTACTCGGCGGCAAGTCCGAAGCCGACGTGGCGCCGCTCCTGATCGCGACGGCGAAGTCCGATCCGAGTATCGACGTGCGCATCTCGGCGATCAACTTCCTGGGCCGCCTGCCCGGTGACGCCGGCCTCGCTACGCTCGACGACCTGCTCAAGAACGATCCGGACGAGCGCATTCAGCGCGCTGTGATCCGTGCGCTCAACTCGAGCGACAACCCGAAGGCTCGTTCGGGCATGCGCACTCTGATCGACCGCAAGGACGCGCCGTTGAATCTCCGGATCGAAGCGATCAACAGCTTCAGCTCCGACCGCGCCACGACCGACGACGCGGCGTATCTGCGCGGGCTCTATCCCAGAGCCGAGAACGATCAGATGAAGGAAGCAATTCTGAACACCCTGTCTCGCATCGGCGGCACGGACAACGACGTATTCGTCCTATCGGTCGCCAAGAACTCCAACGAGTCGAGCCGCACCCGCTCTGCCGCGCTCTCGCGTCTCTCGCGTTCTCCGACGGTCACGACCGCGGACCTGGCGAAGATCTACGACGCCGCCGAGAGCTACGATGTCCGCTCGCGCATCGTCCAGATCCTGGGCAGCCGCAGGGATTCGGAGTCAGCCGACAAGCTGATCGACATCGCGAAGACCAGCACCGTGCCGCAAATCAAGAAGGAAGCCGTTCAGGCGATCATTCGCCGCAACGATCCCCGGGCCACGCAGCTTCTCAATGACATGATCGAAGGGAAGAAGCCATGAGATCAAACATCTTCGCTCTCGCAGCACTCGTTGCCGCGCCCGCTCTCGCCGGCGCGCAGGGTGGCGCCCTCGCGGCACGCGTCGACGCCGCACCCGACGGACGAGTGCAGTTCAACTTCCCCGCCCGCGCCGGCGTCTGCGGCAATGGCCGCAGCTGGATCCAGACGGGGCCGAACAGCTACAGCGGCAATTTCTACGGCGACAACTGGCGCCTGGAGCCGTGCGTCCCCGGACCGGTGCGCGTCGTCGTCGATCGCGCGGACAAGCTTCCACTCTCGGTGCAGACGTACGTCGGTCCGGCCGACTCGACGCTGCGCGGCGTGACCGACCTCGGTCACGTCAGCGGGCAAGCGGCCGCCGACTATCTGCTCTCGCTTTCGGGGAAGAGTGACGGCCGAGTCGGACGCGACGCGATCATGCCGGCGATGCTCGCCGACAGCGCCAACACCTCCGTGCTGCTCGTCGCGATCGCCAAGAACGGCGCGCTCCCGCGCGAGACGCGCCGCCAGGCTCTCTCGTACCTGGGCCGCTCGACCGACGGCATGCAGACGATTCCCGCCGCCGTCACTGAACCGATCCTCGGCATCGTGAAAGACGAGAGCGACAATCAGTCGGTCCGCCAACAAGGGCTCGCCGTGCTCGGTCGCCTCGACCATGGCGCCGGCATCGAGCCGTTGATCCAACTGTCGCAGCAGAACCAGAGCACGTGGCTGGCGAAAGAGTCGATGTCCGCGCTCGCGCGCTCCGGCGATCCGCGCGCCCGTCAATATCTGCGCACCGCCGTCAAGCGCACGGACCTCCCCGACGAGGTGCTCACCGTCGCGCTCCGGGCGCTGGGCCAGGACTTCGCGACCGCGCAGGACGCCGCCCTGCTCCGCCAAGTGTACCCGACGCTCTCCAGCGATCGGACGCGCGAAGCGGTGTTCAACTCGCTGTCCGAGATGGGTGGCTCGGAGAACACGAGGTGGCTGCTCGCGCTCGCCCAAAACGGCGACACGCCGATCCAGACGCGCCGCCGCGCCGTCGACGCCGCCAGCCGCGCCGGCGCGCCGATCGCCGAGCTGATTCACATCTACGACACGACCACCGATCCGAACATGAAGGAGACGCTGATCAACGTCTACATGCGCAGCGGCGACAAGGCCGCCGTCGACAAGCTGCTCACGATCGTGAAGGGCGAAGAGAACATCACCGTCCGCCGCCGCGCCATCTCGCAGCTCTCGCGCTCCGACGACCCGCGCATCAAAGCCGCGCTTCAGGATATCGTGATGAAGTAACGGGGCCGGTGGGCCGGCCAGTCGGTGGGCCGGAACAAGAAGCTGGGCATGGAGGGCGGTCTCCGCGGGGGGAACCGCCCTTTGTGTTTGCGCCGCTAACGCGGCGGGTGGAACGAGTGCGGAGGCGGGGTGCGGAGACGTGGCACGTGTGAGGCGCAGGAGGGCGGAGTCGAATCAAGACCCGCCCCCGCCCCC